>DAIMZF010000053.1:0-20808 GCA_036734085.1 Aggregatilineales bacterium | reverse complement strand
TGAATCTGCTGGGAAAGCGCCGATTGCGAGACGAATACACGCTCCGCCGCACGGGTGAAGTTAGCATCTTCTACTATCGCCAGCAGATAGCGCAGTTGTCGCAGTTCCATAATCATTAGCCCCGCTTATTGATATTATCAAATCCATCTATTGGACTAATTATATGCTGTGTTCTACAGTGTAGTCAACGTTTGAGACACTAGAAAAGGAAATGGATATGTTTAACAAAGCGAAACGGTTCGGAATGATGCTGTTGTTGGTTATGCTGGCCTTACCGATGACGGCGGCGGCACATGGCGACCACGACGGCGCGATTTATAGTGATGAGAATGAAGCCATCAGCGCGGAGTTTGATATTGTGGTGGCGCGAGTGTTACGCATCGGGTCAAATGTCATCTTTCAGATTATCGTAGCGGGCGAAGCGGGCGCGAGCATCCCGGAAGCTATTGGACAAGTTCCCGGCGCGGAGGTATTGAGCTATGTCTGGCCGACCACCCTTGACCCGTCTGCTGTTGGGTTTGAGGCAGGACAAGGCATTCTGGCGCTGGCGGTGACTTCTCATCCTGACTTTGACGATACGCCACTGTGGGATGAAGACGGCGACGGCGACCCGACCAACGACGGCGCAGTATGGCACAGTCACTGGGTCGTGCTGGTTGCGGATGATGCCTGCGGCGATGGTGGCCTGAAGGTGCGCGACATCGCAGAAGGTGAAACACCGGCTCTGCCCGCCACATGGCCGGAACTGCCGTTGTTCATCGACAGCCCGAACTACACCGTCGATCTTTTCCGTAACGAGGTGGTGGTCTATGTGCCTTATGCGGATTTGGGCGATGTAGACGGCTTCAACTTCGATGGCGTGGCGGCGGGGCTACAGGTCAACGCGAATTTGCACAATCCGTTCCTGTGTGTGACAGGTGTTTTTGACATTGCCAGCGGTGATTTGAGCTTGCCCGGCACGTTGGAGCAATAGCCATCACATCAGCTAAAGGTCAGCCCGACTGTCGATAGTCGGGCTTTTGTGGTGCTTGCGGCGCAAAATAAATCGGTATGGTCAGCAGTTCCTGCTAGCTGGTCTGGAGGGCATTCGTCTCGTGCAGATGTTGGGCGACCAGCCGCGCCGCCGCCGCCTGCCAATTATAGAGCGTGCGCTCCGGCACTTGCACCTGAAACCATGTCAGCGCCGCCTTCGTTGTCTCGTCGAAATCGCCTTGCATCATCGTGCTGTAGGGTTTGATGCCCTGCACATACGGAAAGTACAGCACATTATAGTAGCGCCATGCTTCGGACGTGTCGAAATCGCTATCGCTGTAGGGCTTGAGCTTGAGAATGCTCTCCGTTAGGAGGTTTTTTAAGGCGTGAGTGCGCTCTAGTGTTGTTGGTGGCTTGCCGCGCTCGTGCAGACGCGCCGTGATGACGGGCAGATGTGTTAGCGGAGATGTGGCTAGTTTTTCTAAATCATTGAAGTGACTGAGGGCGCGGCGCGTCAATCGAATGAACTGCTCATCATCCATCTGCATCAAATTGACGCCTTCCTGTGTACGTGGCAGGGCGGCATTAATCGAACGTAAAAGTTGGCGTTCCTGCCGGATAGCGGGGTTGTCCATGAAGATGAATCCATCGAGCACGGCTTGTAACTTACCAGAGAAGGTTTCTAGCAGGATGGATGTGCTGATGATTGTAAACAACAACGGGGTAAAGATGGGCGACTCGTCGCCGATGAATATCATCATCACCGCCACCTGCCCGCCAAACAGAGATACAATCAGCGTCGAAGCCATCAAAGAACGGAGCATATCTGGCAATAGGCGTGTGCCTTCTTCGTAAGCGTCCAGATAGCCCAGCGCGAATCCCAGCAGAATAAGGTCGAAACTGACCGCCATCAACACAACTTCGCTGGAAAGCCAATCCACAGGCGCAATCAACAAGCCGACTCCAAGCAGAAAGAAAATCGTCGCTGTCAGCAAGATGACGATGAAGCGGTGAGGAACAACACTACGGAACGCGCCCCAGATTTTGACCAGTGACACACCCAGAAATAGCACAGGGGTAATCATGGTCAGGATGTATGCGATGTTTGCATCGAACGCAACGGCAATCAGCAAGAGGATGATGGCGATGATGACAATAATCATGCCGCTATGCTTTAGGCCAGTTGTGGGAGGGGTATCCGGTACTAGTTGATTCGTCGCCGCCATCCAGAACACAGACGGCAGTAACAACGGAATCACGCGCCACAAGGGGTTAACGGGTGCTGAGGCGGTCGCTAGCAGGATGGCGATTGCTAACCCGATAGCATACGTCACCAGCCCCAACCCGGCGAAGCGTAACCCGTGCTTGTGGCTATCCCGTGCCAGCAGATACAGTCCCAACCATAGCGTAAAGCCGAAAATCAGCAGTTGTAACAATAAAATTCCGTTCATGTCGTATGCTCCGTTTTTATCATGACAACGGCTGATTTCTGTGGCCTATCCCGCGACGGCAACCGCTTGCGCCCGTCGCTCGATTTCTGCTTGCCAGTTATCTAATAGCGTGTTGACGATAGGGGCAAACGTGCGTTTAACGGCCAGATGCGTTATCCAGCCCAAGCCCCAACCGTAGCGCGGCGTGTAGTCAAAGCGCATGGTGATTTTCACGCCGTTAACGTGCTCTGTCAAACCCCATGTACCCTTCATCTGGACAAAAGGATAGGGGTAGTCGGTGGTGTCGATGAGATAGGCGTATTGTCGGCCTTCTTCCCATAGCACGCAGGCTTCGTTCCAGCCGCGCCCGTGTGTGTCGTAACAACGCCGTGCCGGGAACTCACCCTGACTGATTTTGTGAGCGCGACTGAGATTGGGCGCGTAGTCGGCTTAGCGTTCTACGTCGGAGATGACATCCCACACAACATCGGCAGGAGCGCGAACGGTGCGATGAACTTCCAGCGTGTACATGATTAACGCGCCCCTGCATAAGCGGCCTGAGATGGGCGTGGGTGGAACTGGCGGAAGGTCATCAGCAGAGGCAACCCGACCATGACCAGCAAGCCGATGTTAATCAGCACATGGGCGCTGAAGCCCGTCATGATGGAAACATAACTATCGCCGATGAACCATAGTATGATGCTGGCATCGACCGCGTACCATGCCCAACGCTCTCCGCGCCGGAAGGGGATGTGAACGATAAAAGCCAACGACAGCATCCACGCCGCCATGATTGCGCCCATCACGCCATAGACGAACTGTTGGAAGCGCAGTTCTCCATCTACGAGCGTTTGGTAAGTCCCTGCACCGAGATACTGTTCGTAGTACAAAGCACCGGCCACACCTTGAATGAGCGTCGTTGCAAACAGCAGAATTCCGGCCACTGCCATGATGATTGTGACAGCCAGTAACCAGCGCGTCCAGAAAATTGAAATGTTTGGGTTGTTCATGAGACACCTCGTTTCGTAAAAAGTCGATGTCCTCACCCTAGCCGGATACGCACTGCCAAATCAATGAAATCGACTGCCAATGACTGCCAAACTTCGCTCATTTATGGTATGGTTAGCGTCAATCCACTTTTTAAGGAGGCTAACATGCTGACGGAAACTATCTTCAACTGGCAGATTGACCAGATGAAGCTGAACCTCAAAACATTCGAGTTTATCTTTCAGCAAGCGGATGCCAATGCCATCAGGACTTATCGAGATAATGACGAAGGTTGGACGGCGCTTGAGGTGCTGGGACATCTGGCAGATTTTCAAGGTGTCATTCATCAGCGCGCTGTGATGACAGTGGCGCAGGATAACCCCATGTTGCCTTTCCCTAATCCGGACGAGTTAGCCGTGACCAACAACTATAACGGTCAATCGTGGCAAGACCTGCTCCACACATTTCAATCTAAACGTGCGGAATACATCGACTTTTTGAAAGCGCGGACGGTGGCAGACTGGGAGCGTCCGGCGCAACATCCAACACGCGGAACGCTCTCGTTCTTAGAGCAGTTCTTTCTTTGTACGACGCATGATGTGATTCATATTGAACAAATCATGCGCATTCTGGCAGAGAAAAAGGTCAGAAACGGCTAAATGTCGTTTGTATCGCCGACGATGACCATAATCTCATTCAATGGCTTTTTGGTGATAACCGGCACCTGTGCGCCCTCCGCTGGATAACCGACTGGGATGACGAGATAGGGGCGCTCGTTGGGCGGACGTTCCAGAATCTCGCTCAAGAATCCCATCGGACTCGGTGTATGGGTGAGGGTGGCTAGCCCTGCTAGATGCAGACTCGCCAGCAACATCCCGACGGCGATTCCAACCGACTCCTCGCTGTAATAGTGTTTGATTTTGATATTCTCGCCCGTGTCAGGGTCTGTTTTTAGGTCGTAAGACTGGCGAAACACGACGATAAGGTAGGGGGCGTGTTCTAAATGCGGCTTGTGCCAATCCGTGCCCAGATGCGCCAGTGCATCCAGCCATTCCTGACTCATGCGATGGGCGTAACTTTCGCGCTCTTCGGCTTCCGCCGCCTGTCGAATTTTGCGCTTCACGTCGGGGTCACTGACAACGACAAACGTCCAGGGCTGTTGGTTTGCGCCGGATGGGGCACTTCCGGCGGTGGCGATGGCATTACGAATGAGTTCAAACGGCACAGGTTTTGACGCATAATCGCGCACGGTACGTCGTGTTTGCATCTGTGCCAGAAAATCGCGCGAGCGTGTTATCTGCTCATCGGGTGCAAAGGTGTTAAATGTAAGTGGGTGATATTGGACAGTCATAGGATAGCCTTTCGGATAAGTCAGGCGACTACTTTACCGCAATGATTTGAGTATAGCGCCCGATGTCACAATAAGGATAGCGAGTGCTGAGGGCTTGCTCAAGCTCGACCATCTGAGAGAAGTGGGCGGCATCATTTTTCCAGCTTTCATCGGATGCGTAATCCGCGATGACACGCACGCCATATTGACTGACGATGTACAAGCCGCTATCGGATAATAATATATCGCGGATGAAATCCGGCTGAAATGTGCGACGCGGCAACCCAAACAAATCGGCTTTGGTCGGCTGTGCGCCTTGCAAAACAGATAGCGCCACGCCGATGTCCTGCTTCCCCAGTGCGGCGACAAGCGGCTCGGCATAGGCATTCACGACCACGACAGAAAGCAAGCTCCCATGCCGTAAATGACTGACTGCGTCTTTTAGCACGGATTCCGGTTGCTCTACATATTCCAGCAGAGTATGGCAAATGACAACATCAAACGGGCGTTCATCAAGTTCAGATAGACGTTCGGCAGGCAGGGCGATTGTTTTAATGTGTTTATCCAATCCCGTAGATTGGGCGTTGTCGCGGGCGATTGCCAGCATCTCCGGCGAAAAATCAACCAGCGTTACATAATGGCCGAGTTGTGCCAATCGAATCCCTAGATTACCCGTGCCACTGCCAATATCTAATATGCGTAAAGCAACGCCTTCCGGCAGGTGCGCGGTAAGATAACGATAGTTTAACTCGTCGCGTAAACGTCCGGGCGGGGATTGGGTGTAAGCATCCCATGCTTTCGCGTTGTCATCAAAGGCTTGTTGTGCGTTCATTTCGACTTTCTTCCTATAACATGCAATCGCTTATCTTCATCCTGAGCGGTTCGGTTATGTTGGCTTGCTTCATCGCCATGCGCGGACTAGAGCACTTTGCCCGACAGGCGAGTGATTATTTGCTCTTGTTATCCATCGCATTTGCCGCCTATATTGCCGCCATAATCGCTGTAAAAATCCGTGAGAATACCCCTAAAGCGATACTCATTGTCGGGCTATTCGCGTTGTTGTTCCGTATGGCGTTGATTGGAACCCTGCCGACGCTCTCCGATGATGTATGGCGCTATCTGTGGGACGGGCATTTGCTCAACGCAGGCATTAACCCTTACAGTTATCGCGTCGATGATTCCATGTTGGATGCGCTCGACACGGGTTTCCGGCCACGCATTGACCACGCATGGATGGCCTCACCTTATCCGCCGATGGCGCAAACTATCTTTGGTTTGACCGTCCATGTTGCGCCGGAAAGCACGACAGCGATGCAGGTTATCTTTGCGCTTTTTGACCTGCTAACAGGACTTCTTATCGCGCTATTGCTCCGGCAGATGGGGCGGTCTATGTTGTGGGCGATCATCTATCTATGGAATCCGATGATTATTGTCGAATTCGCCCACAGCGCCCACATCGACTCGTTAATGACGTTTTTCATCGTCGCCGCGTTATATGCCTATACACGCAATCGCAAAGTTTTGAGCATCATCGCGCTGGCCTGTGCTACCCTGACCAAGTTCATCCCGCTTTTGCTTGTGCCGGTCTTCTTCCGGTGGTGGAAGATGAAAGGCACAGCAATCTATGGTGTGCTGGTGCTGGCCGCGTTCGTCCCGTTTATCAGCGCCGGGCTCGGCTTGATACAAAATGATGGGACGGGCATCTTCGGCGCGATACGCATCTATATGCGCCAATGGCAGACCAACGATGGCTTATTCTACTGGCTAAATATCGCGCTGGGTGATGTCACGCGCCCATTGACCAGCACCGCGCTCGTCGGTGTTTGTCTGCTGGTACTCATCAGATTATGGCGACAGACCGAACGCCCCCCTATCGCACAGATTATCAACAATGCCGCGCTCATCATCAGCGCCTATCTTTTGCTCACGGCGGCGATGTTCCCCTGGTATCTAACATGGCTCATCATGCTATTTCCGATATTATCGTGCCAGCGCCGCCCGTCGGCCTTCGTCTTTATCGTTGCGTGGCTCTACTTCTCGTATGCGGTCAATTACTCGTATTTGTTCTATCTCGATCCGTCCAATCCAATTGAGTTGGAATGGGTACGGCATTTAGAGTATCTGCCGTTGTTCGCCCTGTTGATAATTAGCACGATTTTCTGGTTTTTTGAACGTCATCCGGCGTTCGTTGCGCCAACCTTGAACCGCTTCGGTCAAGGTGAGCGCCAGCACAAAACTCACACCGATTAGCAATAGCAGTGCGTAAAAGACAATTACCCAATTTTGATGAATAAGCGCCAGACGTAGCGTATTAAAATTGTAGAATAGCATGGCAACTTCGATGATTGTGACCGGGCTGAGTGGCAGACGTTCAAAAAAATGGCGCGATGCTTTGCTGGATTCGGTGATGCCATATTTGGGGGTGCGCTCGAAGACCGCCCAGCGTGGCCTGACAAGTGCGGCCATCACCGCGAAAGCATAATGATAAATCATGCCCGCGCCCAAGATCATCATGCCTACAACGCGCCCCATTTGCCTGATGATTGGCCGCTTAAGTGCTTTCTGCCCGGCGATGAGGTTCAGCGTGGGTGCGAAAGCAACCGTCATAAATACCGATAGCACCACAAATAACGGCCTATGTGCTGATAAATTGTCGCTTGCTACAATCATAAATGGATAAGATAACACTAGCAAAAATAGCAAAAATTGTGACGCATAGCCTGTCAGGTGGATGATACCCTGATATTTGATATGTCTTGATTCGGATGATGCCAACAAAGACGGAATCAGCTTGCGGGCGCATTGGGTACTGCCTCGCGCCCAGCGATGTTGTTGGCGGCGGAATCCACCCATCGTCATGGGCAATTCACCAGGTACAACATAATCCCGCAGATAAATCGGCTTCCAGCCAGCCAATAATGCCCGATAGCTTAAATCAAGGTCTTCGGTCAGCGTGTCGATGTGCCAGCCGCCCGCGTCGTGGATGGCTTTTGTCCGCCATACGCCCGCCGTGCCGTTGAAGTTCATGAATAGGCCAGATTGTGACCGCGCTTGTTGCTCAATCATGAAGTGTGCGTCAATGGCGATGGCTTGCAGGCGCGTCAATAACGAAAAATGCTCGTTGAGATGTCCCCAGCGTGTTTGTAAAAAGCCAATGCGCTCGTCGGCAAAATATGGCATTGTCTGTTGTAAAAAGTCAGGCGACGGGATAAAATCCGCATCAAAGATGGCGATGAATTCACCCTGTGCTCGTTTTAACCCTTCGGCTAATGCGCCCGCTTTGTATCCGGTGCGTTCATCACGATGTTGATGTGTGATGTTTACACCCTGCGCTTGATAATCGGCTATCAGCGCGGCGATGATGTGGCGCGTTTCATCAGTAGAGTCATCCAGCACTTGAATCTCTAGGCGTTCCTGCGGCCAATCAAGCGCACAGACCCCTGCGATGATACGTCCTGCGACAAAGCGTTCGTTATAAATGGGGATTTGCACGGTAACAAAAGGCATCTGCGTTAGTCCCGGCGCGGTTTGCGGCGCAATTTGCGCTGTTTCGCGGTGACGATAGGCTAAAAAGACGAGATAGAACACGTTCAGGCCGTAGAGAATCAATAACAATAAAAGTAACAGATACCCAATCAACACAACACCATACAGCCAACCCATCGACTATCTCGCCTTTCTAAAACTTGCGACATCATTTACCACAGCGGCAGTTTTGGCTCACCAAATCGTTTTGCCAGATAAGCATCAACGCTGATGCTCCGCCCGGCCTTCGTGAAGAAGATCACGCCTAAAACCGCCATAATCGTGATGTAACTCCACGGCCAATCTGCGCCATAAGTTGCAAGGAATGTATTGAGGATAAAGAAGGCCGCGCCCAGACTAAACAGCCGTGTAAATACGCCGAAGAACAGCGCCAGTCCCATCAGTAATTCAGCCACCATCTGGAACGGCCCAAAGACGTAGCGGCTGGGCAGGATGACACCCTCAATAAAGGCGGCATACCATGTGATCGGGTTTTCTGACTGAGGAAAGACATTATAGAAGAAATCCTCTAAACCCTCTGGCGTAAAGAAGCCTTTTTGCAGGTTACTATACCATGTGGTGATGAATAGTACGCCAATGACAATTCTTAGCAAGGCAATCCAGAATACAGATGTTTTGGGGCTAGATTGGATGATGCGGATATTTTCAACACGGTCAATAAAAGCCATTTCGTTTAACTCCTTTGTTGGTTGGTTAAGCTGGCATCAGCCAGATATGTCGTGGGGGAATTGCTAGATTGACGTGCTCCCCCTGTTGGTATGATAAATAAGATGAACTACTAACCTCCATCGCTAGGTGATTATCAATGCGAATAACACCGTGAGATTTTTCTCCGATGTAGTGCCACTGTTCCACAATGCCGTCCAGCACATTGGTCGTCTGTGAGGCGATAGGGTGGTGTGACTTATCAAGGAGTTGCACAGCCTCCGGGCGGATCATGGCTAACGCTGTACCATCGGGGAATGAAGAATTTTCAATGTGGAATGCTCCCCAATCCCCCGCGATTAAACCGCCGTATTTTTTGCCGTGTAACAGGTTTGCTGTACCAAAGAACTGTGCGATGCGGGCATTGTGTGGATGTTCATAAAGTTCACGCGGATAACCCGCCTGCGCGATGTGACCGTCCATCAATAGCGCGATACGGTCTGCAACGGTGAAGGCTTCGGCGCGGTCGTGTGTGACTAAAATCGTCGTAATGCCTAATAGATTTTGCAAGCGTACCAATTCACCGCGCAACTCATCACGTAGATTAGCGTCTAAGTTGCTAAACGGTTCATCTAACAGTAACAGGCGCGGTTGTATCGCCAATGCTCGTGCCAGCGCGACTCGTTGTCGTTCTCCCCCAGAAAGCTCGGCAGGCTGGCGGCGGTCATAACCGGAGAGTCGCACCAATTCGAGCATCTCGCCCACCCGTTGTTTGATTTGTGACTTGCTGACACGACGCAACTTCAGCCCATAAGCGATGTTATCGGCCACACTCATGAAGGGGAAAAGCTGGTCTTCTTGAAAAATCATGACAACGCCCCGCTTTTCTGGCGGCACAGACTTTATCGAACGACCATCAAGTTGAATGTCCCCCGTGTCTGGTTGAAGAAATCCGGCAATCAGCCGTAACAACGTACTCTTCCCGCCACCGGATGCCCCTAAAATAGTCAGGAGTTCACCCTGTCGCACCGACAGCGAAACATCATGCAAGACAGGTACCGTCCCGCGTTTTAAGTTATATGCTTTGCTGATATGTGACAGGGTGAGATAGGTCATGCGTTTTAGCCCCAGATCTCCATTTCGCCGCCCAACGGAAGCTGAATATCCGCATCCGTGCCGAACCAGCGCTCATAAAGTTCGGCGTATGTGCCATCCGTCCAGATGTCTTGCAGTAGGAAGTTAATCTCGTCGCGCCATCTGGATTCATTCTCCGGTACGCCGATTCCGAACTGCACCGGATTGAATCCTTCCGAGAGTAGGACTAACGACGAATCGCCAGCAGAAAGCGCGGCTAAGGTGATGCCGTCTTCCGCGTAGCCATCTACCGCACCATCACGCAAGGCTTGCACTGCCGCGACTTTGTCGGTGAATTCGACAATCTGTGATGGTTCACAATCGTCATTGGCTTCAACGTAACGCGCCCAGGCACCAATGGCAGAGCTACCGGCGTTCATGGCGACGATGCGCCCGCACATTTCACCAAGTTCGCTAAATTCACCGTCACGGACTAAGAATGTCTGGCTATCCCAGAAGTAAGTGATACTAAAATCAATCGCCCGTTCGCGGCTACGGGTATGGTTCATGCTGGCGACGGCCATATCAATCAAGCCTTCTTGCAGAAAGCTGATGCGTGTTGTCTCATCGACGCGCACGCGCTCAATTTGTACGCCCAACCGCGAAGTAAGCTCATCAGCTAAATCGACATCAAAGCCCACCCAATCGCCGGTTGATGTGATGAAACTGAACGGTGGGTTATCGAAGCGGATGCCGACACGCACAACGTTCGCTTCTTGCACGTTATCCAGTAAAGATGCGCTGTGTGGGGATAGCTGTGCGCTCGTCGGTGTGGAGGCGCTCATCAACACGAACAGACTGATGAACGACGCGAATAATATGATTTTGAGCAAAAACGGATGATTCTTCATGCCGTAAAAAACCTTTCCCTATAGGCTTTCAATTGCGAAACGATGCGCTTGATGCGCCTGCAAGCTGTTGTTTTCCCAACGTGCCGCTAGACGGGATAGCGCCAAAGCGGTGATGGCATAAATGGCACCCACCAACAGATAAACGGGCACCCAATAGACCGAGTTTTGCACGTCACTGCCCAGACTAGCGCGAGCGACGGTCATCAGTTCGCCTACGCCTAAAACCAGCAGAACCGATGAATCCTTGAATAGCGTAATTGTCTCGTTGATGATGGCGGGGAACATCGCCCGCAGGCTGTAGCGCAAGCGCACGCCGATAAAACATTGCAATGGACTTGCGCCCATCATGCGTGACGAATCCACTATTGTTTGCGGCACGATGTTTAATCCAGCCTGCAAGACTGCGCCCATATATGCTGAAAAATAGAGCGTAAGCGCGATAACTGCCGAAACAATCGGCGTGAAACTGAGGCCGAAACGCCGTCCACCGACGAATTGATGCACAATCAAGACCAGTAAGATAAGCGGTAATCCGCGAAAGATGTTGATGTAAGCGGTGGCGAACATCCGCGCCGGACGGAATGGACTCGCGCCTGCGCTCCCGACGCATAAGGCCAGCAGAAAACCCAGCCCGACGGCCAGCACAGTGATGAGGATGGTCAGTAAGAAGCCGCCCGGACGCTGGCCGGGAAAGCCGATGAGCAGATTGGGCAACACTGACCAGAGGAACTCATGCACAGTCATCGCACATCCCCGGTCTGTGAATGCGGCAGAAGATGACGTAACAGCCACGCAAAACTCCACGCTATAACCCAATATAGAACAGAAGCGATTAACAGCAGTTCAACGGCGTAAAATGTCTCGGAAATCGCCTTTTGTGTCGCTTGGAACAGTTCCGGCACGGCGACAAATGAGGCTAACGCGGTATTCTTCATGTTATGCACCAGCCGCGTAACAATGGCCGGAGATGCGGCGCGTAGTCCGTGCGGAAATACCAGCGTAAAGAAAGCCTGATGTTGGGTTGCACCCAAAGACCGTGCCGCCTGATGATGATTCCGCGCCAAAACGCTCGTTCCCGCTCGCAGTAACTCCGCGATGTAGGCACTGGTATTTAGGCTGAGGGCGATAACCACCGCCACCGCATAATACGGAATAAGCAATCCGGTGACGTTACGTAGGACAAGCATCACGTCATTGTTGAAGAACAGATTACGCCGTACAGACGGATCGAAAGCGTTGGGGAGCGCGAACGCGAAGAAAATCACCAGAACCAGCGCCGGGATGTTGCGGAAGATTTCGATATAACTGGACGCGATAAGATTGGCAAAACGGGATTGCATTAGCCGGAGCCAACACATCAGCACGCCCAAGCCAAGCGCCAAAAGCGTCGTTAAAACGGTTAGCGCAATCGTCATCAGCACGCCAGCAGATAGTATCCGCACGGTCTCTGGTGTGAGATATGGCACATCAATCATCATGTAGCACTCCATCACGCCAGCGTCGTAACAGGGCAGAAGCATCTAAGGCGGGTGAGGCGTGCGGATGGTCACTCTGCGGCGGGATGAACTTGTTGCGTTTGCCACATAGCGCACTATAAGACTGATACATGGGCAAACCGGATAGCGTCGTCGGGCGCAACCCTTCGTAAGGTGTTGTGATTCCGGCCTGTAGCATCGCGTCGCCTAGCTCGACCAACCAATCACGGCCTAACCCATCGAGGTCGTCCACCAGACGGAATGAGTCCGGTTGGATGTCGCGTTCGATGGTTTGCATCTCCGCCACGACGTTCGCCACACTCCGCCGCCGGAAGTGCAGGCCAACGGCTGAATTGGCGCAGTATTCGCAGTTGTACGGGCATCCACGAGAGACGGCCAACGTCACCGAGCGATAGCCGTGTGCGGTCTGCCACACATCCAGATAGGGCGCGGGGTTAATCAAATCACGGGCGGGGAAGGCCAGCGAGTCTAAATCCCATATTGGATCGCGGTCTTCGGTGTGGATAACCGCACCATCGCGCTGATAGGCGATACCCTTGACGCTATCCAGTGGGCGGCTATTCGTCCGCGCATCCAGTAAATCAACTAGCGTGTTTTCTCCCTCACCGATGACGACGATTCCGCCGGATTGTGAGTAAATGCTGGGTTCGTTCGTCGGGTCGGGGCCGCCGTAGATGACAAGAGCGCCATGTGCCGCCGCTACCGCACCCAATTGCAACGCCGCCGGACGCAACGTTATCATGCTGGTGATGCACACTACTTCCGGCTGGAATTTAATCAGCATATCGACAAATCCAGAGTCGTCATGCTGGAACGTGCCATCGAAGACTCGTGCCTCATGTCTTGCCTCACGCACGGCCGCCGCTAGATAGAGCGTGCCTAACGGGAAATAAGGCATCATCCAATCACGCTCTAGGGCGCTATCCTTCATGAAGAAAGGGTTCACAAACAAGATGTTCGTCATGTTTTGGCATCCTCCCACTGTTTCAAGAAAGCCGCCGTCACCGGAGCGCGTTCCGGATGGTCATATAGTTCGGCTTGTAAGCGTTGCAGGTCGGCGGGTGTGTCTACGTCATACCATGTGGGAAGGCAACGCACCCGTAAATGATGCTGTTCTGCTTGTGCGATGGTATCGCGCAATACATGCGGGGTGCTCATGGTGACGTTAAATAACGCAGTGTGCGGATGCTTCATGCCGATAGCGTAATAGCCGCCATCTTCTGCCGGGCCTAGCGTCACATCAAGCCCGTCGTCGTTCAACGCGGCGAAAATTGCGCTTAAATGGGCGGCGGGTAACGTCACCGTGTCACTATCAATCGCGGCGACTTGTTTGTATCCCAACTTAAATGCTATGTTGAAGACATTGGCTAATCGAACAGATAAATCCGCACCTACTTGTGGGAATAGGTCAAAATCCGGTGCGAGTTCTGTGAAGAAGGACACGGCATCGTCTGGCGCATAAGCAATAACTGGTTGAACGCCGGTCACTTGGCGCATGGTTGCTACTTTATCTTGCAGAAAGCAATGATACAGATTGGCGGCATCGTTGGCCGATAAATAGGGAGTCAGGCGTGTTTTTGTGTGTCCCGCCTGTGGGCGCTTCGCCATGAGAATCATCAACCGCTTCATGTTCTCACTCACTTTCTCCATGCGTGTTTGATGGTCGTGCCTAAGATGTAATATCCGGCAAGGATTGTGCCGCGTATCGTGCCGGAAATCTTCGATTTGCCGCCCGCCCGCTTGCGATAACTGACCGGCACTTCCACGACGCTGTAGCCCTGTTTAGCGGCCTTGACCATCATCTCGGTTGTCCAGCCATAAGTCATTTCGGTCATGTTCAATGCCGCGAATACCGGCTGGCGGATGGCACGGAATGGCCCCAAGTCTGAAACCTGTAACCCGTAGAGTCGTTTCATCAGGAATGCGGCCAACCAGTTGCCAAAGCGGGCATGAGGCAACAACGCGCCCGGCTGGTGATTGCCGCGTGTGCGTGAACCGATGACTAAATCGACGTTTCCAGCTTCGAAGGGCTTCAGCAACAACGGAATCTCTTGCGGGTCGTCCGCGCCGTCGCCATCCATAAAGACTAATATATAGGCGGATGCCGCCACCAATGCGCCAGCATAGCAGGCCGCGCCGTAACCTTGTCGATCTTCGCGGACAATTTGCGCCCCGTATGAGATGGCGATTTCGACGGTGCGATCAGTCGAGCCGTTGTCTACGACGATGAGCATTTGCACCACATCACGCGGGACGGCTTCCAGCACGCCGCCGATGGTCTCTTCTTCGTTCAAAGCCGGGATAATCAGCGCAATTTGCACGAAAACGTCCTTTCGATCACTCATAACTTGCAGAGGGACGACTCACGAGTCGTCCCTCCATTGCGTAAACTATCGGCAGGATTACATACCGGAGGGGAAAGCGCCCATCAGATGGCCGAAGGTGACGACACCCATCTCGCCGGGATTATCGCCGTAGGTGTTGCCGTCGGCGTGGTAAGCGATGACCAGCGTTTGATAATCGTTGCCGGCGGGGATGGTGGTTGCGATAAAGCCGTTACCGTTGGCATCGGCGACGAAGATATTACCGATTGGGCCGCCAGCCGGACCCATGCTCATGTTGTCCATGTCCATCATATTGTTGACCCACCACAGCGTATAGACGCCGCTCGGAACAAGGCCACTCGCGTGGACGGTCAGTGTGTCGCTTTCCATACCAGAGACCGTAGACAATACAGCCTTTGCGCCTAGCCACGCATCAGCGGTCACGCCATCCGGCAGGCCGTCCATGTCGGTGGATACCAGCGCGCCACTCGCGCCACCCATCGCACCACCGGGACCGGGGAAAGCGCCCATCAGATGGCCGAAGGTGATGACGCCCATCTCGCCGGGATTATCGCCGTAGGTGTTGCCATCAGCATGATAAGCGACAACCAGCGTTTGATAGTCGTTGTCGGACGGTACATTGAGGAAGGCGAAAACGTCACCGTCGGCATCCGCGATAAATTCATTGGCCGGAGAGCCGCCAACCGGCCCCATGCTCATATTCGCCATATCCATCATATTATTGACCCACCACAGCGTATACACGCCATCGGGGACGAGGCCACTACCGCGTAACACGATAGAATCATTGCCATCCATGCCCATCGTGACGGTCGCGCTCAGTTCAGCGGCTAACCATGTGTCAGCGTCCGCGCCTTCCGGCAGACCGTCCATGTCGGTAGGGGTCAGTGCGACGGTAGAAGAAAGCGCCATAGCCGACGCGCTAGGGAAGCCGCCGACAACGTGACCGAACGTGACAACGCCCATCTCGCCGGGACTATCACCGTAAGTATTGCCATCAGCGTGATAAGCTAACACCAGAACTTGATAATCGTTATCAGCAGAAACGGTAATGGTAATCTGTCCGTTGCCGTTGGCATCGGCGGTAAAGGCGTTATCATCCGCGCCGCCACTGGGTCCCATGCTCATCTCTGGCGCAACATTCACCCACCACAGCGTATAGACGCCATCGGGGACGAGGCCAGATGCGCTAACCGTGACGATATGATTATCGCCATCCGGCGTGGCAATAGCGAAAGCAGAAGCGGTGAACCAGTCTTCCGCCGCGACATCTTGCGGCAGGCCGTCCATATTTGTGGCGCCTAGTACCTGAGCGATGCTCTCGCCGTGCATGTCGGCGGCGACAAAGGATAGCGATAATGCGCTCAAACTCAAGACGAGTATGAACAGTCCGGTACACATCCGTAATAGTGTTTTCTTCATAACTTGCGTTCTCCAGTCTAACCGAAACAGATTTTTGAAGTGGGATACTACATCATGAGTCTAGCGGACTTGCATCTGTTTCAGACCGAAGACATACCGAAGATTGACCGAAGAACACTTGAATTAAGGGGCATGGGCTGATTTCTTCAGCCCATGAAACAAGAAGCTACTCCACCTGTTCACCGAACAGTGCAATATCAATGATGCCGGTGTTGCCGCCGGTACTCCGCAACACGTCATAGCGGATGGTCGTCGTCTCGAAGTCTACGTCAAACGTGAATAGCTGGCCGATGTCGTCCACCTCAAACGTAAACGTTTCGCCGCTATCAATAGTCAGCGTGAATGCTTGTGTGATGGCTGTGCCGTCACTCATGCTCCGCGTGATGTATTCGACGGTATGCACGCGATGCAGGTCGCCTAAATCCACGATGAAGTAAGCATCATCGCCATCGCCCGCGCTCGACCATTCTGTGGCGGGGATGCCATCAAACGCATTGAGGATTCCCCAGCGCCCATCGTTTGCACCGCCGCCGAAGTTACTGCTAACCTCAATCACCGATGCGCCGCTCTGTGGTGAGAGCAGGTTAGCGTTGGCATCGTCATCTTCCGGCAATGTGCGGAACGTGTAAATTTCGCTGACATAAATCACGCCATCTTCGCCGATGCCCTGCATCCGGAACGTGTATTCGGTGTCTGGCGTTAGCCCGGTCAAGACCGGGTTGTGGTCAATGATGGCGGCCGAAGCCATGTCGGGATCGTTGGTGATGAAGCCAAACGACTCATCTTCGCCGTAAACCAGATAGCACGCTAGCGGAATCGTCCCGACGAAGTTCACGCGGGCGGTGGTGGCGGTGATGTCAAAGACGGTCGTCTCTGATTCTGTGACGACGGACAGCGGCAAAATCTGCACATCATGGCCGCTAAGGGTGATTGTTTGGCCTTCGTCGTCTTCTGCAAAGGCAAAGGCACTTAACACACCCAGACTAGCGATTAACAACACTAAAATTGCGATATACTTCTTCATACGGTTACATCCTTTCTTGATAACGATGAACCCTCTTGCGGCATGGATAGCCGATAGCCAACACTCCGCACGGATTCAATATAGGCCGCCCCCTCTGGCGCGATGCTGAGTTTGCTCCGTAGGTTGCGGATGTGCGTGCTGATAATCTCCTGTGCTTCGTGGCGGGCGCACACATAGCCGCACGCATCGCGCACCAATTCCACATAATCAAAGACCACGCCCGGCGCTTGGGTGAACTTCGCCAACAGGCGGAACTCGGTCGGCGTCAGGTTGAGCCGTTTGTCTTCGTAGTGGGCGATGTATCCAGCCAGATTAAGCCGAATTTTGCCGTAGGTGATGGTTGTGTCCTGCCGGATAGCGGTGTGGTCTTCGGGCGTGACGACCTGTGAGAACTGTTGCGCTAACACTTCCAGCTTATCGCGGCGTTGTTGATGTTGTCGTACCTCCAGCCCGGCGACGACGGCGGCAACCAGTTCTTCATTTTTGATGGGCTTCAACAAATAGTTGAGTGCGCCGTGTCGTAGCGCGGCAATCGCAGAATCGACCGTCGCGTGGCCGGTCAACAGCAGGACGGCTAAATCCGGGTAGCGTTCCCGCGCCTGCTTGAGCAAGTCCACGCCGTCCATCGCATCCATGCGGATGTCGGACAGCATGAGGTCAACCGGCAGGGATTCCAGCACGCGCAACGCCTCAACGCCGTTCTGCGCGGCGGTGACGGTGTAGCTTTCGCGTTCCAGCACACGCACCAAGAAGTTGCGGATGGTCGCTTCGTCGTCAACAATCAGAATATGGGCTTTGTGTTTCATCGCATACCTCTTCAATCACTAGGCTGATGGTGAATGTTGCGCCGATATTTTCGGCTGTCTGCACGTCGATTTTGCCGTTATGCTGGTCGATAATCTCACGGGAAATCGCTAGTCCTAAGCCGAGTCCGCGTGTTTTGGTGGTGAAGAACGGCTCGAATAATTGTTGCTGATGTTCCGGCGCGATGCCGCCACCGTTGTCGTTAACGATAATCTGCACATAGTCCGATGTATGGCGCGTCTGGAGCATAATCTCCCCGCCGGATGCGGGCATGGCGTCGGCGGCGTTGAGGATGAGGTTCAGCAAGACCTGTTTCATCTGGTTGCTATCGCCGCACGTTGTCGGCAGTCTATCCGCTAGATTAAGCGTCAGGGTGATGTATGCCTCTTGCAGGCGCTTACGCATTAGCACGCGCACCCCTTCGCAGATCGCGTTGATGTCAAGCGGCTGGCGTACCCGCGCTACCGGACGCTGAAAATCCAACATCTGCTTGAAGATGGATTGGATACGCTCCAATTCGGACTGAATCACCTGAAGATCATCCAACACATTGGCCGCCTGCCCGCCCTGTAATTCCGCGATGGCAAGTTCCAGCCCGCTCTGGATGGCCTGCAACGGATTGTTAATCTCGTGCGCCAATGACCCTGCCAATTGCCCGATGACGGCCAGCTTCTCGGATTGTAGGATGCGGGCTTGCGCGTCTTTGAGGGCGGCGGTGCGCTCCGCGACTTCGGCCTCTAAAGAGGCGGAAAACTGGCGCTCGATGGTCAGCAGACGGTCGATAATCTGCTGTTGTTGGTCAACGGCACGGAGCAAGTCTTCCAGCCGTTCGCGCTCTTTGATGAGTTGAGCGTGTTCACGGTCGGCTTGCTCGATGCGTGTCATCGTCCAGAGGGCGCGGGTGGTGGCACGGATGAGTTGCTCATAACCTGTTTGTGTAGTCGTCTGCCCATCAGCTAGATACAAAAACGCGCCGATGTGCCGCTTATCAGGCGTGTTGAGGGGTTCGTAGTACAGGCTGTCCGTCAGGCATCGCCCGTTATCGCTTTGTTGCTGATGTGCCGCTATTGCCGACTGTAACACCCAGCGCCGGAAATCTGCCGGTGAATGTGTGCTGTCAAGGATGCTGATGTCGCCGATGATGTAGCGGTCGAGTTCGACATCCCACAACAAGAGTGCGGCGGCCTGCAACGGGACAAGACTCCGCAACGCCCGGAGTGCAAGTGTCACGGTCTCGTCGAGCGTGGCGGCGGTTATCATGTCGACCAGATGGTCGCGGTAATCAATGGGCATGAGTATAAACCTTCTAGGCAGGCAGGATGCACGCGCCAACCGAGCATTCGTAATGGCCGGAAATCTGTCCGCGCAACCGGGCCAGTACGCCATGACTACGAAACCCCAAAAATGGGATGTCGCCGAGTTCCTCACGGACAGCGGACTGTTGTTGCAGGTAGGCATCCTCCAACAGCATCGCGGTGGACATACAATCAATGAACAATGCGCCGGATGCTTGCTGATGCTCCAGTCCGGTCATGGCCTGCTGGATGGCGCGGCGGGCGGCAGAGACCATCGAGGCGGGTTGCACGCCCAGAATATGCACCAGACTATTGACTGGCGGCGGTGTGGTGACCTGTAGCGCCCCTTGTTCATCAAAGCCCATCACCAGACTGACGCGGCAATCATCGCCTTCGCACACGCCGATTGGATGCCTCATGCCAAAGCCTTCTGGCAAGCCGTCGGTGATGTCGATATCCTGTTCCAGTGCGAAGTCTTCATAGACCTCTTGTGCGGGGCGGCCATCCAGCTTAACCACACGATGATCGTCGGCCTTTGTGACGCGATATGCGCCGCTGATGACCTGCCAGCCATTGGCTAAGGCCGTGCCGAGTGGCTGACGGCTCAAAATCTCCGCGCCCGCGAACCCCGCTTGAAACATGCGCCCGTTATAAAACAAGGACGGCGATGTGGGCGGGGTGGGGATGGTCGGGCCAGGCCCGCCGATAATATTGTATAGCATAGCCGTTTCTTGAATGGCTTTATCAACCAGACGGCTTAAACTGGTGGATGAGTCATCAGGGAAGAGCATCAGTGTGCGGTGATGGTAATCGCTTCGCAGGCCGTCGGCACTGTTGCCGCGCAACTTACCCAAAAGTGACCCCAGCCGAATCCAGCGTTTGGGATAGCCGAGCGCGTAAAAATGGATCGCGTCGTTTTGAATCAACATCAATCCCGCGCCGTCTTCGACGTAGCCTTCGTGCGAATATTCTCCGGCAGAAGTCGCGCCGATCAACGGGATGCCGTCGCCGAGTTCATCGCGCACGCCTTTAAGCACGTGCGCAGGCTGGGGGTGTGACGCGAACAACAGCGCAAACGCGACATCATCGCGCTGTATCTTCGAGAGTGCCGACTGCGCCACATCACGCCCACAGGCTATCCCATCGCCGGAATTATCCAGTGCTACGCTTACCCGTGTGTTCAAGTCTATTCCCTCATTTTTATCACTATCGACTTCCAGTTTACGTCAACCTACCATACTGACGCGCTATCTTCGGTAAATCTTCGGTCTTTCTTGCGTGTTTGTGTTGTGTTGATAAAGAAAGTGCAATACGTTCGGAAGGGTAATCACCGCTAGTATCGTTTATGTTTGGAGTATCCACCTGAGTGAAAGTCCCTGCGGACGAAAAAGAAAAAGCCTGCTGAAGCAGGTCACATACCCGTTCAGCAGGCTATATAATAGAGAAGTACTTCTTTAGTCCGGTTCCTACACCGTGATTATGCGGTGAATTTAGTCAACATCATCGTCGTCATCAACATCATCGTCG
>DAIMZF010000052.1:0-21054 GCA_036734085.1 Aggregatilineales bacterium | reverse complement strand
TTCCCGGCGCGGCGGTGGCTATCGTGCAGAATGGTGAAGTGGTGTATATGAATGGCTTCGGCGTGCGCGAAATGGGCATGGATGCCCCCATGACGCCGGAAACACTGTTAATGATTGGCAGTACCGCCAAGACGTTCACCACCCTCTATCTTGCTCAACTGGTGGACGAAGGCATCATCACATGGGATACGCCCGTTGTGGATATTCTGCCGTCCTTCGCGCTGGCAGACGCGGACATCACCGAAAGCATCACCGTGCGTAATATGATGTGTGCGTGTATCGGCGTGCCGCGCCGTGACCTTGAACTCATCTTCAATGCTAACGAGCAATCGGCGGCAGGAATCATCGCGTCATTGGCGGACTATCAACTGTTTACGGATTTTGGCGAAGCCTTCCAGTATAGCAATCAACTGATTGCGGCGGGCGGCTACATCGGCGCACTGGCGACGGGCGGCACGCTGGAAGACGCCGCTGACCGCTACGTGAGCGAGATACAAACCCGCATTCTGGAGCCTATCGGGATGACGAATAGCGGGTTCGACTTCGAAACTGCGGAGGCCAGCGCGGACGTTGCAACGCCGCACGGCGTCAATCTGGATTTTGAATTCTATCCCATCTCACTCGACCTTGAACGCTTTGTCATCCCTGTTTTGCCTGCGGGTGGGTTGTGGTCGAGCGCGGCGGATATGAGCCAATATCTGTTGACGATGATGCAGACCGGAATCGCGCCGGATGGCACGCGCATCGTGTCGGAGGAGAATCTGCTGGAAATATGGCAACCTCAGGTCAGTGTCTCGGCACAGATGAATTATGGGCTGGGCTGGTTTGTGGATGAATATAAAGGCTTAAACCTGTTGCATCACGGGGGGAATATGTTCGGCTTTACCAGCGACTTAGCGTTTTTGCCCTCTGCGGATGTCGGCATCGTCGTTTTGACCAACGCACGCGGCACGAACTATTTTAACGAAGGGGTACGCACCCGCCTGTTTGAACTGGTCTTCCAGCAAGAGGCCGACACCCTGCGCGGCTTTGAATTTTTGGTGGAGCGTACCGAGCAATCCGTGACGAACGCCAACATTAGCGCGGCGCTAGACCTGGATTTCTTTGCGGATTTCGTCGGCAGTTATGCCAATACGGAATTAGGCGTTGTGGATGTTTACATTGACGGGGAAGCCGTGATTATGGACGCGGGCGAATTCACCATGCAGGTGCGTGCTGAACTGGATGCTGACGGTGATTTAGCGGGCTATATCTTCTATGAAGTACCTTTGCCGGGTCTGCCGATTGTCTTTGAATTCGACGCGGACGGCACGCCCCAACTCGTGATTGATATTGTGACTGACCGTTACGTTTTTACGCGGATTGACTAGACAAGCGTCTGCATAGTTCAAAGGGGTGGGGGCGTCGGGTGAAGCCGTTGGATAAAGCCGCCGGATGAAACCGTTGGGTAAAGCCGCCACCCCTTTTAAGAACGTCAGCGCAGGCCGCTTTGCTTCTGGCGTCTGCGGCTGATGGCATCTACTATCACCGCCGCCAGCAAAACCAACCCCGTGACGATAAATTTAATCCCAGAACTCACGCTCAGTAGCCCCATGCCGTTTTCCACACTGGCGACTACCAGCGCCCCCAGCAACGCGCTGAATACCCTGCCGCGCCCACCGAACAAACTTGTGCCGCCGATGACCGCCGCCGCGATGACGTACAGCAACAAGTCGCCGCCGCCCGCATCCGGCGCGACAGAGCGCAAGCGGGATGCCAGGATAATGCCACCCATGCCCGCCATCAGACCGGAAATCATAAATACTAAAATGCGGATGCGCTCCACGCGGATACCGGCGCGGCGTGCGGCTTCTTTATTGCCGCCGATGGCGTAAACGTAGCGCCCAAAGCGCGTATTTTCCGCCAGGAACGTGAGTGCGACCAGTAAAACCAGTAAAATAGCGACAACCACCGGCATCCCCTGTTGCGGTAACGCATTGGGGTTTAGCGCCCGGTTGGTGTTGAACAACTGCACGATGAAATAACCAGCGACAGACATCACCGCCGCTTGAAACACGATAATTTGTAGCGGCTTGGCGCGTAGCCCGGCGACTTTCCGCGTCTGCGCTTTCAGGAAATCCGCGATGACAAACAAGCCGATGAACCCATACACCACAAGCCACGTCCACGACGTAGGCATCACTTGACTGGCAAGATTTCTCACTACCGGATTTTGAATGTTGACCGTGCCGCCTTCGCCGATGATGAGCAGGACGACGCCACTCCAGATGAGCAACCCGGCCAGCGTGACGATAAACGACGGTAGCTGGAAGAAACTGATGATACAGCCCTGTATCAAGCCGATGAAAGCCGTTATCAGCAGGGCGATGGGAATGACGTTCCACCAGTCCATCCATGCTAAATTGGGGTCTACAAGGGAGTTACGAAGCAGAATAGCCGTCGTCACCCCGCCCACCGCGCTGACGTAGCCCACCGACAGGTCAATCTCGCCCAATAGCAGGACGAACACCACGCCGTAAGCAATTGTGGCGATGCCCGCCATTTGTATGACGATGTTCACGAGATTACGCGGCGTCAGGAAGACCTCCGAGCGGGACTGGAAGAAAAGGGCGATGACCACCAGCCCCAGTATGACTGGCAGACTGCCAATATCACCATCGCGCACCTTGCGTAAAAAATCGCGCAGGTACTCCAACGTGGTTTGTGCTTCCTGCCCGGCGATGAGTGCGCTCTGTGAATTGGTATTGGTCTCTTTATTGATGGAATCTATTGTTTGGTCAGCCATTATATCATTCCCGGAACACTCTCTATTTGACCTGCGGTAATCGCGTGGACGACCTCTTTCTGGTCGGTTTCCTCACGTTTAAAGGTGTGGACGGTCTGCCCTAAGCGCAGGACGGTAATACGGTCTGCGACTTCAAAAATATCGTGCAAATTATGCGAGATAAGCACCACGCCCAGCCCGCGCTCTACCAGACGGCGCACCAGGTTAAGCACTTGCCGCGTCTGGGCAACGCCCAAAGCCGCCGTTGGCTCGTCCAGAATGACCAGCTTGCTATTCCACAACACCGCCTTAGCGATGGCGACGGATTGACGCTGACCGCCGGAGAGCGAGGCCACAGGCAAGCGCACGGAGCGCAAGGTGGTTACGGATAGGTCGCTCAGGGTTTGCACGGCCATCTTTTCCATTTCCACTTCGCTGATGGGCAACAAATTCCCAAAGAGCCGCGCCAATGGGTTAATTTTTACGTGTTCACCGTGCAGAGTTTTAGGTGTCAGGCTCGTCCACTCACGCCCTAAAAACATATTCGCCACGACATCGAGGTTATCTGCTAGGGCAAGGTCTTGGTACACAATCTCAATCCCTAGCCGTGCCGCATCGCGCGGGGTGTGAATATGGGTTTGTTGGCCTTCAATATAAGTTTCGCCCTCATCAAAGTTGTAAATCCCGGCGATGCCTTTAATCAATGTGGATTTACCCGCGCCGTTGTCGCCCACGAGCGCCACGACTTCACCCGGATACACATTAAAATTAACTTGATAGAGCGCCTGTACAGCGCCGAAACGCTTAGAGACGTTGCGTGTCTCTAACAAAGGTAGGCGTGTTGTCACAATAAAGTCCTCTTCGACAATTTTTTGAACGTCCTTTTAAGTATGCTCCGGCTTGCAAAGACGATGCGATAACATGATGGCTTTTAGCTTGCATTAACACCGGAGGCTTACTGCAAAACAGGGTGTTGCGTATCATGCTGTAGAATCTAGCAGGGCTGACCGCGAAGCCAACCCTGCCGATAATGCACAAAACTGATGCGTGATGCTTAACGCTCGTCTGCGGGTGGGCAGAATTCTTCGAACTCACCAACGCAGATTTCTTCCCAAGTGCGGAAGCCGTCCGCGATGACGGTCTCGGCCACGTTATCAGCCGTGACAGAAACCGGAGTCAGCAGGACGGACGGGATTTCGTTGGTGCCGTTGTCCACAAACCCGGTTACAAACTCGGAGGTGTCATCACCGCTCAGAATGGCGATAGCAAGTTCCGCCGCCGCTTCTGCTTGGGCGCGGATGGCCTTGTAAACGGTCATGCTCTGGCGTCCGGCCAGGATGTTCTGGATGCCGCCGACGGTCGCATCCTGCCCGGTCACCGGGATGAAGGGCAGACCCTGATTTTGCAGAGCGGCAATCACGGAGCTAGCCAGGCCGTCATTGGCGGCGACTGCGGCGTCGATGTTGCCACCGGAAGCGGTCAGCATCTGCTCGAAGATGACAAGGGCTTCCTGATTGTTCCAGTCCGGCACGGATTGGTCATCGACTTCGACCCAGTCGCCACTCTCGAAGAAGGGGTTAATGACGCCGTCATAGCCATTCTTGAACAGCGTAGCGTTGTTATCCGTCGGTGAACCGTTCAGCACGGCGACACGCACTGGCGCTGGGATGCCTGCCGCTTCCACTGCGGCCACTAAGCCTTCACCTTGCAGACGGCCTACGGATTCGTTGTCAAAGCTGACGTAGAAATCCGCACCTTCGCCTTCGATGGTCAGGCGGTCGTAGTCGATGATAGCCACGCCGTTTTCACGGGCAAGCTCGATGATGGTTGCGCCGGATGCGCTATCCAGGTTCACCATCAGGATGACCCGTGCGCCTGCGGTGATGGCTTGCTCGGCTTGTGTGAGTTGGGTGCGGGCGTCGCCTTCCGCATTGACGATGGAATATTCCACGCCTGCTTCTTCAAACGCGGCGGCTAAAAAGCGGCGGTCGTCGGCTTCCCAACGGGCGGATGAGGCGCTATCCGGTAACAATACCGCGATACTGCCTTCAATAGGTGCGGGGCCAGTCAGCGCATCTTCCGGGCAATACTGTAAAAACTCACCAACGCAGATTTCTTCCCAAGTGCGGAAGCCGTCCGCGATGACGGTCTCGGCCACGTTATCAGCCGTGACAGAAACCGGAGTCAGCAGGACGGACGGGATTTCGTTGGTGCCGTTGTCCACAAACCCGGTTACAAACTCGGAGGTGTCATCACCGCTCAGAATGGCGATAGCAAGTTCCGCCGCCGCTTCTGCTTGGGCGCGGATGGCCTTGTAAACGGTCATGCTCTGGCGTCCGGCCAGGATGTTCTGGATGCCGCCGACGGTCGCATCCTGCCCGGTCACCGGGATGAAGGGCAGACCCTGATTTTGCAGAGCGGCAATCACGGAGCTAGCCAGGCCGTCATTGGCGGCGACTGCGGCGTCGATGTTGCCACCGGAAGCGGTCAGCATCTGCTCGAAGATGACAAGGGCTTCCTGATTGTTCCAGTCCGGCACGGATTGGTCATCGACTTCGACCCAGTCGCCACTCTCGAAGAAGGGGTTAATGACGCCGTCATAGCCATTCTTGAACAGCGTAGCGTTGTTATCCGTCGGTGAACCGTTCAGCACGGCGACACGCACTGGCGCTGGGATGCCTGCCGCTTCCACTGCGGCCACTAAGCCTTCACCTTGCAGACGGCCTACGGATTCGTTGTCAAAGCTGACGTAGAAATCCGCACCTTCGCCTTCGATGGTCAGGCGGTCGTAGTCGATGATAGCCACGCCGTTTTCACGGGCAAGCTCGATGATGGTTGCGCCGGATGCGCTATCCAGGTTCACCATCAGGATGACCCGTGCGCCTGCGGTGATGGCTTGCTCGGCTTGTGTGAGTTGGGTGCGGGCGTCGCCTTCCGCATTGACGATGGAATATTCCACGCCTGCTTCTTCAAACGCGGCGGCTAAAAAGCGGCGGTCGTCGGCTTCCCAACGGGCGGATGAGGCGCTATCCGGTAACAACACCGCGATACTGCCTTCGCTCTGCCCTTGACTCACGGACGTTGCCATAACCAGCATTAACCCAAAAAGCAGACTAAGCACTGCTCTAATTTTAGAGTACATATAAAAAATATCCTTTTCTTAAAGACCGAAATGTTTATAGATGAAAATTTGTCTTTTTGCCGCATGAATAGTACGCAGTAAAAACTCCTTTGAATTCCTGATTTTACAAGTTTAGGATTTTGCTCCAGTGCATAATATAACACTTGTACAAAAAATAGCCACTCATCCCAATTAAAGTTGTGCATCTACGGGCGAAGATTAGTCAACGTTGCACACATGCCGGGCGGCGGCATTATTGCTTTTGCGCCTTTTATGTGAACGCAGATAGATAACAAAATAGCCCGTAGACATCATGTCACACGGGCTTGCATCCAGGAAAACGTTGATTTAGTCGTCGTAGTTGCTACCTACACCACACCAGCACTCGTCAAAGAAGCAGATAGGGGTTGTTGTGCATAAAGGCGCAAGTTTCATACAACTGGAACTTGTCTGACAGGAGCAATAGACACCTTGCCCATCACTTGTTGAGTCACACGTCCACGCGACCGGATTAATCTCTTCGTCTGGTCGCGGGCTAAAGAGGACTTCAAAGACGGGGGGGCGGGGCGGCGCAGGTTGCAACACTAGAGGCGTCGTTGGGCGGCAACCTTCCCATGTGTTAGTAGGTGTCATATCAATACAGACTGACCCATTATCACCAATCACGAAGCGGTCAAGTAGTCCGTTTTCTTCTTCAAGCAGGTTCAGGAAGCGTTCACGGTCATCACGTTCTGGCATATCGTCTAAAGCAATCAGGAAACTGTCCACAAGTTCTTCTGTTTCCTCAATTGTGACGCGCAATGGGCATCGACCATCCAACACCACTGCGGAGCCACTCGCCCAACCTTGCCCCACGCCATACCATAGCCCTTCGTTGTTAACGACCATGCCCAGCACATCATAGAGTATGTTCGGATCCAGCGTGCCGACCACAGCCGCCGCCAAAGAAGGTTCAGCGCGTAAGTTCGTCGGCGCGGTAGATGCAGTCGCAATCTGGCAAGCACCTTCTGCAGATGGCCGTAACGGGTTGGCTGTCCGGCCTGTCTCGTCGGGGGCTTCTACTTCCTCCGGCACAGGTTGCGTTTCTTCACGGGGTTGCTCTGCGGGCGGTGGTTGCGGTTGCGGTTCTTCGCGTGGTGTTTCCGTTGGGCACGGGATAGGCCCGCCCGCCGAATCCTGGCATCCGGTATCTGCTGGGCCACCGGGTGCGGTTTGTGCCATCACTGCGGCTGGAAGTAATGTCAGTAAACACAATAAAATCATTAAAATGTGTGTTTGTTTCATAAAGCGTCCCTCCTATTGGAACATTGGGTTTCGCTATATGGTAAAACGCCTGCCGTTAATCTAGCGTCAATCAAACGTTAATCGCAAAAATAACCTGAGTTTTTACCGATTTTCATGCCGATCATCTCCTTCGTCCACCGCGCCCTGTTATGCTATAATCTCCCTACCGAATGCTTTACATAGCTGGCTTTACATCATGGCTTACACTTTTTTCATTTTGCTTCACGCATCATCTTAAAAATATTTTAAGGACACCTTGCTTCATGCCCCTCAAAAAATGCTTAATCGCCAATCGCGGAGAAATCGCGCTTCGCATCATCCGCGCCTGCCGGGAGCTAAACATCCATGCCGTTGCCGTCTTTTCTTCCGCAGATGCCACCGCCCCGCACGTACAACAAGCGGATTCCGCCTATCTCATCGGCGCACCCCCTCCGGCGGAAAGCTACCTCAACATCCCCAAGCTGATTGATGTGGCGCTTGCTTCCGGTTGTGATTGTGTGCATCCTGGTTACGGCTTTTTGTCGGAAAATGCGGATTTCGCTCAGGCCGTCATCGACGCCGGGCTAACGTGGATAGGCCCCCCGCCCGCCGTCATCCGCTTGATGGGCGTCAAGACGACTGCCCGCGCCCACATGCAAGCCGCAGGCGTGCCCCTTGTGCCTGGCTTCCAGTCAGACACCGCTGATGATGCCGCCTTCCTGCAAGCCGCAGAACAAATCGGCTACCCGGTGATGGTCAAGGCCGCCGGTGGTGGCGGTGGCAAGGGGATTCGCATTGTCCATCATCCCGACGACTTGCTACAGGCGCTTGCTTCCGCCCGCCGCGAAGCCGATAAAGCCTTTGGTGATGCGCGCATCTTCCTGGAGCGTTATATAGAGTCAGGTCGCCATATTGAAGTTCAAATCATCGCGGATGCTCACGGCAACACCGTTCATCTGTACGAGCGCGAATGCAGCGCCCAGCGCCGCCACCAGAAGATTATCGAAGAGTCGCTCTCACCGCTATTAGACGCAGACACCCGCCATGCCATCACCCATGCGGCAGTCACGGCGGCGCAGGCTGTCGGCTATGTTAACGCGGGCACGGTGGAATTTATCGCCACGCCAGACCGTGAATTTTTCTTTTTGGAGATGAATACCCGCTTGCAAGTAGAACACCCCGTCACCGAGCTTGTCACTGGGGTGGATGTTGTGCATCTGCAATTTCACATCGCGTCTGGTGGCGTCCTGCCCTTCACACAGGCGGAAGTCATCCCGCAGGGGCACGCCATCGAAGCCCGCCTGTATGCGGAAGACCCGCAGAATCATTTTCTGCCCGCTACAGGCACAATCCATGCCTTCCACCCGCCCCATCTACCCGGCCTGCGGATTGATTCCGGCATTACTTCCGGCGCGGAAGTCACCATTCACTATGACCCGATGCTTGCCAAGCTCATCGTTTATGCCCGTACCCGTGCGGAAGCCATCCAGCGCTTGCGCCATGCCTTACAACAGACTGTCGTGCTAGGCACAACTACCAACCGCGCCTTTCTGCTGGCTTTGCTGGACGACCCGCGCTTCCAGTCCGGCAACATTGACACGGCCTATATCGACCAAAATCTGGCGGCCTTGCTCCCTGCGCCGCCCTCAGCGCCGCTTGCCGCCCTTATCGCCGCCGCCTATCTGGATTTCACCGCGTCCCCCGCGCTACCGTCTGGCGCAAACGCGGATGCAGACCTGTTCAGCGCGTGGTCAATCCCGGATGGTTTCCGTCTATAAGGGGCGAAACCCGATAACGTGACAAAAGGATGATGATGAACTATACCCACCATGACCAACCCTATGCTGTCCGTTTGCAACCCAACGCGGACGGCTCTTTTATCGCCCACATTGACGGGCAACAAATCACCGTTCACATCACACCCGGCGCGGATGATTCCCTGCTCATCCGCATGGAAGATGACACAGCGTACGTTGTCGCCGTCGCGCAGGACGACTCGCGCTACATCCACCACGACGGCCACGCCTACACACTGACCGCACAAACAAGCACCGCCACCGCCCGCCGCGCCCGGTCAACAGGGGACGGTGGCACGCTCACCGCGCAGATGCCAGGCCAGGTGGTTGATGTGTTTGTCGCGCCCGGCGATGCTGTCGCCGCGCATCAACCCTTGTTGGTGTTAGAGGCGATGAAGATGGAGATTCGCATCACCGCGCCGCACGCGGGCACGGTGCAGGCCGTCCACACGGCACGCGGCGCAGTGGTGGAGCGAGGCCAAACCCTGATTGAAATTGCGCCAGCCTCCGACCTGTGATAACAGAGGAGAGTCTTTAACCGCGACCCGCACACAATGTCCCGGAGTCCGGGTGGCTGATAGGGCACGCACGGATTACCCTCGTGGTTGCGTAATTCATCCCCCACATGACCCATTCCCTACTGTGATAAATGCGCTATGCTATAAAAAACAAGTCTATCGCAGACCGTGATGTTCTTCGTATCGGGGCATCTGGGTAAGAAAGAGGCGACTATGCTGTATGAATTACGGAATCATGTCTCGTGGCGTGCCGTGTTGGTAGCGGCCTTTGTCGGCGCGAGTGTCTTTTTGCTGACGAACATGCTGTTAACGCCGCTTGTGCTGGATATTAATCCCGGGCTTGTGTTGCGCTACATCGGCGCGTTGGTATTAGGGACGGACGTGCTGACGGAACCAACACCGCTCAGTTTGCTGATGGGCGTCTTAGTCCATTATGTGCTTTCCGGGCTGTTTGCCGCGCTGATTATTATTGTGTTGCATCGTTGGGGCTTTTGGGTTGGCGTCATCGGTGGCGCGGTCTTCGGCCTGGCGTTATATGGCATCAATATGTACACGATGACTGTATTCTTTGAATGGTTCTTCGCCATTAATAGCAGTATCCTGTTCTGGAGCCATGTGTTATTCGGCGCGACGGTAGGCGGCGTTTACGAATTACTTGATACCTATGACTTACCCTTATTCGGAGGAAATCGCCATGATGCGCCAACGACGCAGTAGCAGTAATCGGGGTGGCTCCGGCCAATTGATGATTCGTTTGCTCATCGGCGCGGCGTTGGTGGCGTTTTCGCTGTTTTCCTATCTGGGATCGCAGGAATATAACGAAGTCACCGGAGAAAACCAGTACCTCAGCCTGACGGTTGAACAGGAGATTGCGCTGGGGTTGCAGGCCGCGCCGGAACTCATCCGCGAGTTTGGCGGGCAATCCAATGATACACAGGGGCAAGCTCTGGTGAACCAAATCGGGGCGCGGCTCGTCAACGAAAGCATCGCACGGGATACCGGGTGGCGCTGGGAATTTCATCTGTTAGGCGACACACAGACCGTAAACGCCTTCGCGTTACCCGGTGGGCAGGTGTTCATCACACAGGCGATGTACAATCAACTTTCCGGTGAAGATGAGATCGCGGGTGTGCTGGCACACGAGATTGTGCATGTGTTAGCGCGGCACAGCGCACAACGCATCGCGCAGAATAACCTGACCAATGGCATCATCGGCGCGGTGGCGGTGGCCTCCGGCGATGCAAGCACGGCACAAACCGCCGCGATGATTGGTCAGATGATTAACATGAGTTACAGCCGCGAAGCCGAGCTTCAGTCCGATACGATCGGCGTGTGCCTGATGATTGATGCTGGCTATAACCCGGAAGGACTCATCGGGGTGATGGAAGTGCTGGAAGAGATGAGCGCGGGCGCTCCGCCGGAGTTCTTCAGCACGCATCCTAACCCGGGCAACCGTGTTCAACAGATAGAACAGGCCATCGCCAATGCCGACCAGCAATGCCGCTTCCGCGATTAAAACGCGGGGCGGCCTCCGGTATATGGGAAATATGCGGGAATTGCTCTTGGCAAGCGCACCTTAACTTAAATTCATGACCTTACCCGCAATATCTTTAAACACAATTTGCGGGTAATCCGTCAATGTGTAGCGTGCCTGCCATGTAGACTCGAACAGTACCACCAATTGGTCATGCTCATCTGTAGTGCGTCGGCTCCCGGACGGCCACCGGACATCCTGAATCATGGCTTTATCGCCGCCGTCCACCACATCCACCCAGCACGCCAGAATATGCGACATATGCACGGCTTTGGCCTCTACATTATATTCTGCTTCCAGCCGGGAGGTGACGACCTCAAACTGAAGCTCGCCGACTGCCGCCAGAATCGGCTCGCGGCGTCCGCTATCCACAGGGTATAACACCCGCACCACACCTTCTTCTTGCAGTTGCTCCACGCCTTTATTAAATTGCTTGTATTTATCCACGGATTGATTCCGCAACTGCGCGAATAGCTCCGGCTGGAAGGGGGGGATAGCAGTATAGTTAAAAGATTCACCTTCCGCGCACACAGTATCGCCAATGGCAAACACGCCGGGATTGCTGAGGCCGACAATGTCACCGGGATACGCGAATTCCACCGTTTCCCGGTCTTGGGCAAACAAGCGATGCGGGCGGCTCATGCGGATGGTCTTGCCAGAGCGCGGATTGTTCACTACCATGTCTTTTTCAAACCGCCCGGAACACACGCGCAAGAACGCCATGCGGTCACGGTGTCGCGGATCCATGTTCGCCTGTATTTTAAATACAAACCCACTGAACGTTTCGCTGGCCGGGTCAATCGCTCCGGCGTCGCTGGGGCGTGGGCGCGGCGACGGTGCCAGCGCAATCAACGCTTGCAGGAACGGGTCAACGCCGAAGTTATTCAGCGCACTGCCAAAATAAACAGGCGTCAGGTTGCCATTCAGGAACGCTTCGCGGTCAAAGGGAGCGCCCGCCATCATCAGCAGTTCCACGTCTTCCCGCAGGCGCTCGGTGGCATTCTTGCCGATTAACTGCTCCAAAATCGGGTCTTCCAGCCCGGTGACGGTCACGGGCGCACGGGATTGACCGCGCACGGTGCGCTCGAACAGCAAAACGCGCTGGGCGGCGATGTCGTAAACGCCTTTAAAATCGCTCCCCTGGCCGACAGGCCAGTTAACGGGCGAAACCTGAATGTTCAGCACGCGCTCAATCTCATCAATTAAATCCAGTGGATCCTGGCCGGGATTATCCAGCTTGTTAATAAACGTCAGGATGGGTAAATTACGCTGGCGGCACACCTCAAACAGCTTGCGCGTCTGTGTCTCTATGCCTTTGGCACTGTCCAGCACCATCACCGCGCTATCCGCCGCGATGAGTGTCCGGTAGGTGTCCTCACTAAAATCCTGGTGGCCGGGTGTATCCAGCAGATTAAACAGGATGCCGTCACGCTCGAACTGTAGCGCCGTAGAGGTGATAGAGATGCCGCGCTGTTGTTCCATCGCCATCCAGTCTGATGTGGCGCTACGCTGGTTCTTCCGCGCCCGTACCGAGCCTGCCTGGTCAATCGCGCCGGAATACAGCAGGAGTTTTTCCGTTAACGTCGTCTTGCCTGCGTCCGGGTGGGAGATGATGGCAAAGGTGCGCCGACGGCTCACCTCTTGTTGCAGGTCTTGGGTGGATGCGTTGGTCTGAATTGTTGACATGGGGATGAATAGCTTACCTAAAAATATCTGGGCTTAAGCACGTATTATAACCAGCAAAGGAACGCGCTTGTAGGTCAGATGTTTTATGGGGGTGAGGAGGACTATATGATAAGCGATTTAATGACCTGTATTTGTCATGATTCTGCGCCAAAATGCGGATTTTCGCGTATAGTTAATGATTGAAAATGATGACAGACAAAATTCAGGATACACCGTGCTAAACACAACCCCAACCGAAATAAGCCTTAGAGGACTCACCGAAGAAGAAGCCATCCGCCGCCGCGAAAATGGGCAGGGTAATAACGTTCGCATAGATACCAGCCGGACGTATTGGCAGATTTTGTGGCAGAACTTCTTCATCTTTATCAACGTTGTGCTGTTTACCATTGGCGTAGTGATGATTTTGCTAGGCTTATGGGGCGATGCGTTCGTTAGTGTGGGCGTGGTACTGCTTAATGTGATTGTCAACGTTGTGCAGGAGTTCCGCGCAAAAGCCAAGCTAGACCGCATCGCGCTGTTAACACGCCCCAAAGCGACGGTTATCCGCGACGGTGAAGAACACATCGTAGACCCTAGCGAAGTCGTCCTGGGCGATTTTATCGTGGCCACGGCGGGCGACCAGATTGTGGTGGATGGCGTGGTGCGTGGCGAAGGCCGCATGGATGTTGACGAGTCTCTGCTGACAGGCGAGAGCGACCACATCACCAAGCGCGAGGGCGACGAAGTATTTTCCGGCAGTTTTTGCGTTACCGGGAGCGCGATTTACGAAGCAACCAAAGTCGGCGCGGATAGCTTCGCCAATAAACTGACGGCTAGCGCGAAGCAATTCCGCGTGACGCGCACACCGTTACAGATGGATGTGAACTTTGTGGTACGCATATTGTTGCTAATCGCAACAATTTTTGGCCTGTTGTATGGCGCATCCTACGCAATCCGGGCGGTTTCTACCATCCAGACCGTGCAATCCGCCGCCGTTATTGCCGGGCTTGTCCCCGCCGGGCTTATCCTGTTGACGGCGACAGCGTATGCGATGGGCGCAGTCCGCATGACGGGACGCGGCGCGTTAATCCAGCAATCCAACGCGGTTGAATCTATGAGTAATGTGGATGTGCTGTGTCTGGATAAAACAGGCACGTTGACGGCTAACCGCATCATCCTGAGCGAAGTGGTAGCGTTAACAGGCTTCGACGGCGACGACATCCGCGCCGCGTTGGGAGATTTCGCCCGTAGTACCCGTGCAGGCAACCGCACCAGCGAAGCCATCGGCGAAGGGCTGGCGGGTGTTAAGCGCCAAGTGACAGACGAGATTGTATTCTCATCCGCACGTAAATATAGCGCCCTGTGTTTTGACAACGGCGAACGACGCGGCACTTATGTGATGGGTGCGCCGGAATTCGTCATGCCATTTTTGACGGATACCAGCGCGATTGATGAAGATGTGCTGGCAGGTTGGAGCGATGACGGCTTGCGTGTCTTGCTTGTGGCGTATAGCCCATACGTCGGGGCGCTCCACGATGCAGGGGAACGCCCCGCCTTGCCGCAGGATTTACAGCCGTGCGCGTTGGTCAGCTTTAGTGATGAACTGCGTGCGGAGGCAAAAGAGACACTCGCCGCGTTCATCAAGGCGGGCATCACGCCTAAAATCATCTCCGGTGATAATCCGCACACCGTCGCATCACTTGCCAAGCAAGCCGGGTTGCCGCCCGACATTAAGGTGATTAGCGGCGCAGAACTGGCCGAACTCGACGCCGGACAGGTGGCGAAAATGGTGGAAGAAACCACCGTGTTCGGGCGCATCACGCCGGAGCAGAAAGAAATGCTGGTGGGCGCACTCCGGCAAAACGGGCATTATGTCGCCATGATTGGCGACGGTGTGAACGATGTCCTCTCGCTGAAGAAGGCCAATATCGGCATCGCCATGCAAAGCGGCAGTGGCGCGACACGCGGCGTCGCGGATATTGTCCTGTTAAACGACTCATTCGCCGCGCTTCCGTTGGCTTTTATGGAAGGTCAGCGTATTATCAACGGCATGGATAACATCATCCGCTTGTTTTTGGCGCGGGCGTTTTATGCCGCGTTGATTATTCTGGGCGCGGGCATCGTGGCGGAAGCGCAACTGTTCCCGTTTATCCCCAAGCACGCCTCTTTAGTGACGTTAGTCTCTGTCGGTGTGCCGACGCTGGCGATGGCGACATGGGCGAAGCCCGGCCCGCCTAATCATGATTTGTTGCGTTCTATCATCCATTTTGTGATTCCGGCGGCGTTGACGTTGGCGATTACCGCGCTGTCGGTGTATGCTATCTACCTGATGAATTATTATTACACACCAGCAACACTCAGCACCGCGCAGGAGCAACTGGGAATCAGCATCGCACGGACGGCACTGACCACCGTGATTATCTTCATGGGCTTGTTTCTTATCCCGTTTGTTCAGCCGCCGACGCGCTGGTGGGTGGGCGGTACGGAATTTAGCGGTGATTGGCGGCCTATGATTATGGCGCTGGTGATGTTGGGCGTTTTTGTGGTCATTAAAGTTGTCGTGCCGTTCCGCGAATTCTTCGAGCTAGAGTTACTGCTGTGGACGGATTATCTGTTCCTGCTGACGGCGGCAGTGGTTTGGGCGCTGGTCTTGCGCTTTATGTGGCGCGTGGGTCTGCTGGAACGCTTTTTGGGTGTGGAACTGGAACGCTTTATGCCAGATAAGGATGTGTAGATGGCACAGATAAGCCAGCCAAACCGGACAAATCCGCAGGGTTTCGCGCCTGCCGCGATGTTGATTATCACCTGCGCGATTTTATCCTATGCACTACTTTTGCCATTGTTGAGCTTTTATTGGGATGATTGGCCGCTTATCTGGCTGGTGGAAACAGAAACAATCGGCGCAATTGGGCCGTATGCTAACTTTGACCGTCCTTCGCACACGCCGATTTATCAACTTGGCTTTTTGCTGTTTGGCATAGACCCGCTGGGCTGGGGCGTGATGGGGCTGGTATTACGGATTGCAGGCGGGTTGGTTCTGTTGTTAGGACTGCGGCGCTTGTGGCCGGACTGGACACTAGGCACAACGATGATTGCGCTCATCTTCGTGATATATCCGGGCTTTTCGCAACAATCCAACGCGCTCATTTACATGCCTCACTTCGTCGCCCTGTTGTTGCTGGCGTTATCCTTCACGGCGATGATTTACGCTGTGCTTGCCACCCAGCGCAATACCGCCATTGTGCTGACGATTGTTGGCGCTCTATCCGCCTTTGGGTATTACTTTCTACTGGAATTCTTTTTAGGGATTGAGGCTTTGCGGTTGTTTCTGCTGTGGCACATCAGCCAACAGGAAGGCCGTAAGCCTGTGCAACGTTTGATGATTGTTGCGCGGCAATTCTGGCTTTATGCCGTGATGATGGGAATTTTTCTGGTGTGGCGGGTGTTTTTCTTCGTGAGTGACCGTAGTCACACAGATATTGATACGGTTCTAGGTGATTATCAAAGCCCGTTACAAATGTTGACAGAAGCATCGATTGAATCTGTTTTTCATTCCTTGCTGGGGAGCATCTTAATCTGGTTTGCGCCATCGCAATATGACCCGTTGGTGAACGTGCCTATTTTCCTCATTATAGCGCTCATCATGGCTTTAATTGCCTATATCGTGGTCGTGCGTTATGGCAAAGCGTTATCTGCACAGGAACCTCCACGCGGCCTGTTAACATGGGCGGCGTTGTCTCTGCCGTTTGCGATGTTCGTCACAACATGGGCAGGGCGAGGGATTCGTGTATCGACACCGGGAGACCGCTACACACTTCCGATAATCTTAGGCTCGGCCATTGTGGTGACATGCCTGATAATGCTGATGCTCAACCCCAAATTCCGGCTTCGAACCTTGGCGCTATTGGTAGCCGCTAGCGTGTTTGTCAATTTTTCCAATGCAAGCGTTTATGTTGGCTCCGGGCTGAATATGCGTCAGGCGATGTGGCAGTTGAAGTGGCGTGCGCCTGATGTCGAAGAGGGCACGACTTTCATCTATGAGTATGATGTGCGGCCTTACGTCACATTGAATTATGCGGTGTGGCCGAATGTTAATCTTGCCTATTGGGATGACCGCATACGGTTTTCCGCCAATGCCATGACAGACCTTTCCGAGACGCCGCGCCTGTTATCTAACGCGATCGAGCAAACGACCTACAGACGCACTATCTTGATAACAGAAGACTACAGGCAGGTTATCGCCTTCGCATGGCCCAGTAGCGGCGCGTGCCTGCGTATACTTGACCCGCAACGTGTCGAATTCCCAGCCGGGATGGATGAAGTGATGCTGGGTGCGATTCCTTATTCCAACCCGGATTTGATCATCAATGCAGAGCCGAACCGATGGCCCGCACACCCAATTTTAGGGAATGAACCGGCGCGGGGATGGTGCTATTACTTCCAGAAGGCGGATTTAGCGCGGCAGTTTGGCGACGATGTGGAAGTTATCCGCCTGTTAAGCGAAGTTCAAGACCGTAACTTGAGTCCGGGCGATGCGTCCGAGTGGTTTCCGTTTATTGAGAGTCTCATCCGCACGGGGGATTATGACAGCGCACGGACACTAGCGGACGAGGCAATCCTGATGGATGGGTGGATGGATGTAGAACTCTGTCGGATGTTCACGCGGCTAGAGGACAATACGCTGAATGACATCTGTCCTGAATAAACTTGTTGGCCTCACGCCCTAAACTAGCCAGTCTTGCATGAGGCCAGACGCCCTCAAGCGGATACAGAGTCCAAAGAAAATTTCACGATTTGCACGCCGAATCCATCCATGTTGATGAGGGCAGACATCAAACAGCCAAACTGAACAGGCTTTGTCATATAATGGCTTACCTGTAACGCATAGTTACGCAATACGTCTTCCTCATGCTCGGAATCCACCATCACGACGAGCGGGATAAGACGCATCGCGTCGTTGTTGTTCATCACCTGTAATAATTTTCGTCTGTTTTTGGCTGGTAGATTCAAGTCGAGCAGGATGACATCCGGCTGAAACAAGGCGATGAACTCTCCGCAGTTCCGCAGGAATGTTGTCACACGTCCACTGCCCCGTATAATGCTCAGGTTATTAAGCAATTTATTTACCCGTAGACTTTCCTCTGTCAGGCAGGTGGCATCGGGATTATATTCAATCATCAAAATTTCTATCGGCTTGCCTTCCATCCTTGCCTCCTGTATTCATTTTATTCATCGGGTCATGAAAAAGAGTGGTGCTAAGTGGGGTACAATGCCGTTTTATGATTGCATTGATTTATGAATAGAGATGGTTCATTGGAATAAAACAAACTCAACGATAATTGTTACCAATATTGGCACGAAATTTGAGATTTAGCAAAAAATGACTTTAAAGAAGCAGGGGAAAGCCCTCATTCAGCAAGTGGAAAAACCGAGCAATCCATAAACTGAACGAGGGCAGGCTTGCTTACACGCCGATAACGTTAGTTTGTCGGCTCAAAACGCAGGATAGCGCCATCGCCATAGGCAACGACATAAACCTCACCTGCTTCATCCTGACCAAACGAACTGACCTGGAACGACGTGTTCATGATTTCTTCAAAGCGCCAGTTCTCGGCGGAATCACGGTAGGCCGCCCAGATGCGCCCACTACACCAATCACTGAACAGGTAGTAGCCGTCTAATGCCGGGATCGCCTCACCGCGATAGACGTATCCGCCTGTGATTGAACACCCCATCGAATGGCTGTACTCTACAATCGGCATAACGGCAGTCGGCGCATCTGGCCCGATGTGACGCTGTGAGCCTTCATAGGCCGGCCAGCCGTAATTCTCGCCGCCGGGACTATCCGCCGGTTGGAAGTTGACTTCCTCCCATGCGCTTTGTCCCACATCCGCATGGTACAAATCTCCCGTAGCGGTATCAAAGCTAAAGCGCCACACATTACGTAATCCCCATACCCATACTTCCGGCGCGAGCGCGGGGTTCTGGATGTAGGGGTTATCCGCCGGGATGCTGTACGGTTGGGTCGCATCGTAGTTATCAACATCAATCCGAATGATGGTTCCTAGTAAATTGGCCGGGTCTTGCCCGACGCTTAGCGGGTCGTTGCCTGCGCCGCCATCTCCAACAGAGATATACAGGTAGCCATCCGGCCCGAACGACATATAGCCGCCGTTGTGATTAGAATACGGTTGGTCAATAGAGAAGACTTCGCGCGCGCTGGTGGCATCGGCCTGGTTCGGGTCATCTTGCGCGACGGTGTAGGCTACAACACGGGTTGTGCCGCTTTGGTCGGTATAGTTGACGTAGAACAGACCGTTATCCGCGTATTCCGGGTGGAAGGCCAAGCCAAGCAAGCCGCGTTCGGAATAGCCGCGTGTAATATCCTGGCTGGCAAGGTTAGAGAGGTCAATGAAGGGGGTGTCCAGCCTTTCACCATCCTGGATAATCCAGATGCGCCCGCTTTGCTCCAGCACAAAGATACGCTCGGAGCCATCGCCCGCGTGAGTTGCCAATAGGGGCGCGTTAAACCCGCGCGCGACTTCCACCAGTTCAAACGCGCTGGCATCCGGTGGCCCGTCGTGGCTGGTTGTGATGTCTGCGGGGGCTTCGTCCTGCGCGACGACAGCGAGCGGTAACAATGCCAGCATCATCAGGGGGAATAACCAAAAAATCCGCTTCTTCATGTATTTCTACTCCCTTTAATCTATTGATTTAAAAATACCTCTCTTTCACTATAGACCAATAATCTTAGTGCTTCTTAAGTGGGCTGATATGCAGAAGCGGGTTTGCCATACGGAAACCTTTGTTACGGCGCGCTTGTTGTAGATTTTGCGTTCATCATCGCGTACCCCGCCCGGATGAGCGCGGCGCTTTGCCCCCAGCCGTGATGCGCCACCACCCAATCCCGCCCGGCGTGGCCCATGGTTGCGCCCATCGCCGCGTTATCCAGCAGAGTCAGCACACCATCCGCGAAGTCTTGCGGTGTGTCACGCAGGAGCATATGTTCGCCATCTACCGCGTTCAGCCCTTCCGCGCCAATCGTCGTACTCACCACCGGGCAACCGCACGCCAGCGCCTCCAACAGCTTAAAGCGTGTGCCGCTTCCACTGCGCAAGGGGCAGATGAACACCGCGCTCTCCTGCAAATAGGGGCGTGTATCATCCACCAGCCCGGTGACGACCACATGCGCCCCCGCCAACGCCTGAATGTCCGGCGTTGGGTCTTTGCCCAGTAACATCAGGCGGAAGTCCGGCTTTTTTGCCACGATGCGCGGCAGTATCTCCGCCGCGAAGTAGCGCACCGCGTCCGCATTGGGGAAGTATTTGTAATCCCCCATAAAGACCGCCGTCCGGCTATCTCGTATGGCCGTCGCCGATGGCTGGAAGTAATCCACATCTACCCCATTCGGCGCGAGATGCACATTTGCACTCGGCGCAGTCCGGCGGATGATGTCCGCATCTATCGCCGACATCGCGCCTACAGCATCGGCCTTCGCCCACCAGTGCGGCTCACTCAGGCGCATTTTTAACGCTTCAAGCAGGATGCCCGGTCGGGTGTAAAATGGTTCCGCGACGCGGGCGTGTTTCCCCCATGCGCGGTACTCTATGGCCGGTTCGGATAAAAACACGGGCGCGGTCACATCTTCCGGCACGTTCTGGAGCATATAAAATGACTCCACATGAATCACATCAACGGGCTTTTGCTGTATCACCTCCGCGATAGCCTGTTGCATAGCGGGTGTGCCATACATCCGCATCGTGATGGCCTGCGGTGATGTCAGGCTCATGATGGCGGCTTTGAGCGTACCGGGACTCGGCGCACGCTCTACAATCCGATAATCGCACAATTCCCTTAGCGGCGTCACATCGAATACGGTTTCCTCCGGCCTGCCATAGCACACCAGCGTAATCTTGTAATCTTCGCGTAAGTGCTTCAGCAGGTTGTAAGTCCGCATCCGGCCACCGCTTACAGGTGGGTAAGGCAGATAGGGCGTAATCATCAGCAAATGGCGCACGGTTAATCCCCTTCTGTTACTGCGAACACACGGCCTTCGTAGATATCTTGCAAATGCGCCGCAGAGCTTAAACTGCCGGAAAATTCTCGCGATAACGCTTGCGGTAAGAAGACGTGCGTCACCCCCGATGCCCTCAGCGCGTCGCCGTCAGCCCAATCAAGGAATGCGTCACCTTCGCTTAAAGGCGCACGCACAAATGGGATTGCCGCATATCTTGTGCTGGCACGTTCCGCAATCGGCGTTAGCCACTCGTTGCCGGATTGCGGTTGCGGCAGACTATGGAGGCGTGCGTCTTCCGCCGTGTTCTCTCGTACCCATACTAGCGCCGCTACATCGTCCCGTGTGGCATAGGATGGCGGGGAGATTGTCGCCAGTA
>DAIMZF010000051.1:0-21788 GCA_036734085.1 Aggregatilineales bacterium | reverse complement strand
TCTCGCCTGGTCTGCGGCTGGCCGGTAGCCCGTCCCACCCGATGAGCGTCACACCATCCGCGATGAGGGCATCTACACGGTTAGCGGGCGCAACCTGCGGCGGAACATCCGGCAATTCTACCGTGAGCGCGTCCAACCAGCGCACGCCGACTGCACCTGTATTAACATCCGTCAGGAATGTACCCGTAGCGCGGTCTACCCATGTGATTTCCAGCGCATAACGTCCGGCGGGGGTGGCAGGTGGCACACGCAACGTCACATTCTGGAGGACAACCTCCCCTGCCCGCCATGTGTTAGTGTTAATCAGGTAAGGGTCAGTCACGCTAAGCTCCGCGCCGGAAGCATCCAAGAGCTTAACCACCGGGCGCAGGGCGTAAAACGGCACATCTTCGTTAACGCGCCACATCAGCGTTAGTGTGCCGCGCCCTCCGGCTGGAATCGAAGATGCGGACACATCCAGCAAGGTAATATAACGATTCTGCGGCGCATCCGGCGGAATCGTCACATCCTCACCGCGAACAGTATATGCCCAGAATGCCGGGCTTCCGTCTTTATATGGAATGGTATCATCCACAATAGGTTGAAGATAATCGTGCCACGCTTGCGGCGGATGGGCGTTCTGCGCGAACACAGCGACCCCTTGCACACCCGCAGGCGGCAAGATGAGGCTATCCAGCCCTAGCCATGTAACACCATACCCATACAGCGCAATCACGGTGGGGTGTTCACGGTGATACGCGCCGACATACACAGGCCTACCCGCAGAATAATCTGTTAACCATGCGGCGGCACTGGCTAAATCGCCATCCGCTTGCACGAATAAATCCGCACGTCTCGCCCAATGGAAGTAATCACGCCCTACGCTCCCCGCGCCGATTATCAGCGTGACCAATAGTACAGCCAGCACCCCTTGGCGCGAAAATCGCCGGAGCGCCCATTCTACGCCCAGTGCAACCATAATAAAAATCAATGGAACCATACCCAATGAACGCATATGACTGGGGGGGAAGCCAGCCACAGAAACCACGCTAGGCAGAATCATCAATGGCGCAAGCAGGATGAGTGCATAGGCGGCGCGAACAGCGGGTTTTTCCGCACGAAGCAGGCCAAGCAACGCCAGCCCTGCCCCCATCAGCAGAAATGGCGCTTCTAGCGCCGTGAAATAGGGTCTGCCGGGAATGTTATAACGTAAGTTACCAGCATCCCCTGCGATGAAGAACATCCCTAAATGACGGTTGATGCTCTCCGTCAGGGATACGGTGATGTCACCCGCCTGTACTTCGGTCAGGCGTTGCAGGAAGATGTCGGGATTGTTTATTGCGAAGATTGCCAACGGCGCAGTAACCACCATCAACACGCCGAAGAACACACCGCCCTGTGCCAGCCGCCCGCGCCAATGCAATCTATCCGCCCATAGCAGGACAAGCGCGGCCAGCCCTAGCCATACCGGGAATAGCCGGGACGCCATATAGGTATACAACGCGCCCGCACTAAACGCACCACCCAACGCCAACCACAGCCAGCCACGACGCCTGAGCATTAATCCGCGCCACAAAAACAACATACCGAGTGCTTGCATCATCGGCAAGGTGACAGCGCGGTAGGCCTGCCGCCCCATAAACACCTGATGGAACGAGAATGCCATCAATACCCCTGCCGCCAGACCTATGACTGCACCCCGTCGCCCGCCGAACATCACCCGCCCTAGCGCCATCGTCGCCGCAATCGTCATCAGGTTACAAAACGCGCTGACGACGCGCATCATCCACGCGGAATCGTCCACAAAGCGAAAGAACGGCGCGTTGAGGTAAAAGTACAGGCTCTCTCGGCCTTGATAGTTGGGTGTGATGGGGAACATATTCGCGCCATCAAAGGCGATGCTCCGTATGATGAGGATATTAGCGGCTTCGTCGTAATGGGGGCCGGGCGGATATTGCGTGTTACCCACCAGCCGCAAAGCAGAAGCGACGAGCAAGACCAACAAAGCGGCATAGATGAAGGTTTGTTTTGTCATGATAGGGGCACATCTACTGAACAGAAGAGGGTATGGTGGGATGGGTGCAAATAGGACGTATGAAGGGCAACATTATGGGCAGAGCAAGCCAGCACCCCGCCCATAAACAACGTGACAAGTTAGAACGTCGCCAGCATCATCGTATCCAGCAAGTTCACCGCAAGGAACGGGAAAAGACCGATAATCAATGTGCCCGCAAACGCGGCATATGTGGCGTAATTCAGGTAATCCGTCGCACCTTCGGCGGCATCACCTTCACCATCGCGCAGATACATATTGACGATAATCCGCACATAGTAGAACGCGCTAATCACACTCGTTAATACGCCGATGACGGTCAGCCAGATGAGGCCAGCTTCCAGCGCCGCGCCGAATAACAGGAATTTGCCGATGAATCCGGCGGTGGTAGGCACACCCGTTAAACTGAGCATGAAGAAAGCCATCATCACGGCCAATAGCGGTTTGCTCCGCCCTAGCCCGATGAAGTCGCTTATCTGTGTGCCGCTTCCATCGTTCTTCTCAATCGCCATGACGACGGCAAACGCGCCCAGATTGGTAAATGTGTAGGCCAGCAGATAAATCAGCGCGCCCCGTGTGGCTTCCGCCGCGACCCCTGCCGTGCCGACAGCCGCCACTCCCATCAGGATGTAGCCTGCGTGCGCGATGGACGAATACGCCAACATGCGCTTAACACTGGTCTGTGTGATAGCCACGATATTGCCTAAGATCATGGTGGCGGCGGCCACAAGTGCCAGTGTAGTCTGCCAGATGGCATTGGTATCGCCTAACCCTGCGGTAAGTTCCGGCAGAGCTAACGTCATCAGACGCAACAGCGCGGCAAAACCGCCCGCCTTCGCCCCTACACTCATGAACGCGGTCACGGGGGTGGGTGCGCCTTCATACACGTCCGGCGTCCACATATGGAACGGCACAACCGCGACCTTAAAGCCCAGCCCGACAAAAATAAGCGCCGCGCCCACCACCAGATACAGCCGTGCGCCGCTATCGGTGGCGACGATGGTCTGCACAGAACTGAAGATTTCCGGCAGGGACGTTGTGCCTGTCGCACCATAGACCAATGCCGCGCCGTACAGGAAGAATGCACTGGCAAACGCACCCAGGATAAAATACTTCAGGCCGCTTTCTTCTGATTTTGCGTTGCGGTGACGCATCGCCGCCATCACATAAAGCGGGATACTCAGCACTTCCAGCGCGATGAAGACAACAATCAGGTTATTGGCCGACCCCATCAGCATGATGCCGACGGTGGAAAACAGCAGGAGCGAGTAGAACTCTCCCTGCTCGATACCCGTCCGTTTGAGGTAGTCTACACTCAAGAAACAGGTGATGATGGCCGCCGTCAGCACGGTGAGGTTAATAAACCCCGTGAAGGCGTCGGAAATAAACATACCACTCAGCGCCGTTTCTTCCCGGCTAAAGACAAGCAAATTCCACACAAAAGCCACACCCAACGCGCCGAGCGTCAGGTGGGCGGTGTCAATCTTGCGGTCTTTGGGGATGAAGAGGTCAGCGATGAGCAGTACCATCGTGAACAGCGCCAGAAACACCGCCGGAAGCGTTACGGTCAGGTTCAGGTCTGCAATACTCGGAATTTCAATCATGTGGCTCCCCTAAATCCGGTTTAGCGAACGGCCTGGACAAGCACTTCCGGCGCGAAATCCGCAATACCGGCGACAAGGTTGGCCGTCGTCGCGTCCATCATGTCGAACCATGCAGACGGTTGCAAGCCAATCCAGAAAATCAATAGCAGGATGGGCACCATCACCGCGACTTCCTGCCAGTGCATTTGCGGCAGATTTTTGTTCTCATCTTTGTCGATGTCGCCCATAAAGATTGCCTGGAACATCTTCAGGATGTAGATAGCGGCCAAAATGACGCCGACTGTACCGATGAGCGCAAAGCCGATGCCCAGAACCCCACTCCCCACCGCGCCGAGTAAGATTGTGAATTCCCCGACGAAGCCGTTTAAGCCCGGTAAGCCCATACTGGAAAGTGAAACAACCAGCGCCATACCACCAAAGAGTGGCATTGACTTCCAGATACCGCCGTAGGCGGCCATCAGCTTCGTATGGCGGCGTTCGTACAACATCCCCACCATCAAGAATAAGCCGCCCGTGCTGATGCCGTGATTAACCATCTGCAATGTCGCGCCCTGGATACCCTGCGGCGTCAGGGAGAAGATACCCAATACCACAAAACCCAAGTGGCTGACGGATGAATACGCGACGAGTTTCTTCATGTCAGTCTGTGCAAAGCTGACCCACGCACCATAGATGATGCCGATAACGCCCAACCCCGCCACAACAGGCGCCCATTCGACCGAAGCCTCCGGGAACATCGTGAGGTTGAAGCGAATCATGCCGTAAGTGCCCATCTTCAGCAGAACACCCGCCAGGATGACCGAGCCTGCCGTCGGCGCTTGTACGTGCGCGTCCGGCAACCAGCTATGCAACGGCCATACCGGGACTTTAATGGCAAAGGCAATTAAGAAGGCCAGGAACAGGAAGGATTGTTCGCTGAAGATGCCGTCCATCAAGAACGTGATTTCTCCACTGCGAACACCCGCGACAATCTCCGGCACAGCGAACGTGCCTGCGACATTGCCGACATACAAAATCGCCAGCAACATCAGGATAGAACCAGCCATCGTATACAGGAAGAACTTCACGGCGGCATAGACGCGGTTTTCCGCACCCCAGATGCCGATGAGGAAGTACATCGGCACGAGTGTTACTTCCCAGAAGATATAGAAGATAATCAAATCCTGGATGACAAAAACGCCAATCATCGCCCACTGTAGCAGGAGCATAAACACATAGTACAGCTTGGATCGCCCGCGTTCTTCCAGCACACCCGCCCTAAAGGACGCCATGACCGCAATCGGCATGATGATTGTGGAAAGCAACACTAGCAGGATGCTAAGGCCATCCACACCCACATAATAGCTGATGCCCAATTGCGGCAACCAGTCATTACGCTGGGCCATCTGCAAAGCGGGATTGCTGGGGTCAAAGCTGAAGGCCATCAGCAAGGATGCGACAAATGTCGCAACGGTAAAGCCGAACGCCGTCCATTTGATGGCGTCCTTGTCCTTCTCTTCGTTCATGAAGAGTAGGATGCTTAGCCCGACCATCGGCAGAAAGAGCGTGATGGTGGTCAACGATAAGCCAGAACTAACAGGCTCAAGCATAGACATTGAAATAGGCATAGTTTATGCTCCTGATTAAATCAGCGGAAGTAGCATCAAAATAATGACCGCCACCACGCCGAGCAACAAGGCAACGGCGTAAGTGCGAACGTAACCGGTTTGAACACGGCGCATCCCACCACTCAGGCGGGTGATGAGCCAGCCAACCCCATTTACCGCCCCGTCGATAATCCCAATATCAAACGGACGCGCCAACAACTGCCCCATGCTCCGGTAGCCACGATGTAACACGGAATCATGGAAGTAATCATGCAGGAAGCCCCAATCCACCACATTGTATAAGAAGTCCGCGATGCGCATGTAGGGGCGGATGATCAACGCGAAGTAGATTTCGTCCCAGTACATACGGGCATGGGCAATGTTCCACACCAAGTTGGTGGTAGGGTCGGCTTGCAACGGGTCTAGCCCGTCGGCGTTGATGGCTTTTGTACCGCCATAGATGGAACGGGCGAAGAAAATCGCGCCGATGCCGATGGCAGTGGCCGGAACCGCAATTAACGGGTTAAAGGTGAGCAGGGCGAAGGCTTCCGCGAAGATGCTGTGTTCTAAAAAGTCACCTAAAACGTGCAAACTCAGCAAGTTATCCAGCCCTAACGTGAAGGGGAAGCCTATGCCGCTTGGGATGTTGATAAAGCCGATGAACAGCGCAAAAAACGCCAGGATGACAAGCGGTGTGGCCATCTGCCAATTGCTCTCGCTGGCATTGTCGGCGGCCTCGTGGCGTGCCTTACCGTGGAACACCATCTCGATTTGACGCCACATATAAAACGCGGTGAACGCGGCGGCCACGAGCAACAGGCCAAGCACAATGAATCCCTGGAAGTAGCCCTTCTCAAAACCGACATACCACGCATCCGCCAGCACTTCGTCCTTAGACCAAAAGCCCGCAAACGGCCAGATGCCTGCCAGCGCAATTGTTCCGAAGAGGTATGTCCAGTAGGTAATGGGCATTTTTTTACTCAAACCGCCCATGTAGCGCATATCCTGCGGGTCGAAGCGATCATCTTCGTGCGCGTCGTGTGTGACCGATTCTGGGTGATCATCATCTACATCATGATGGTCGTGGTGGTGCAGATGATGGTGACCGTGTTCCATACCGTGAATTACCGAGCCACTGCCCAAGAACAGCAGAGCCTTGAAGAAGGCGTGTGTAATCATATGGAACATCGCGGCGACATACGCGCCCAAGCCTACCGCCGCCACCATGAACCCAAGCTGGCTGATGGTGCTATAGGCCAATACACGCTTAATGTCGAACTGACCAATGGCGATAAACCCGGCAATGACCGCCGTTGTCGCACCAATCAGCGCCACGATGATAGAGGTGAGTTCCGCATGATGGAACATAATGTTAGACCGCACCATCATGTAAACACCCGCCGTAACCATCGTCGCGGCATGGATGAGCGCACTCACCGGTGTTGGGCCAGCCATCGCGTCCGGCAACCAGATGAATAACGGAATCTGTGCGGATTTACCGGTCACACCCAACAGCATGAATAGTGTAATCAGCGTTAGCAACGTGCCTACGCCGAATTGTGCCGGGCCGATGTTGAAGGTTGGTCGATTGATGTCTGCTTCGGCCTGCGTTGTGCCCAGTAAGGCTTCGGCCTGCGCGATAACCTCTGCATTACCTGTACCGCGTGCCTGGTTGAGGATAGCCCGCGCAGTGCGAACAGATGCTGATGCTTCTTCATCCAAGCGGACGTAACGCGCCACCTGCCCAAAGATGCCCAACTGCCCCATCTCAATGTCATCATCCAAAAAGGAGTAAATCATGCGCCCATCATGCGCTTCATCTTCCGCCTGTGGTTCGTCGCCTTCTTGCATCAAGGCGGGGGTGAGTTCACCAGCGTAAACGAATTCCAGAGGCAAAGCGGCCTGGCTGTCGTCATCATAATAACCATGCCCGGCGGTAGGATTGGGGGTTTCATTCGGCTTGTAGTAATCCAGCGTGCCAAAAGCCCAGAAGGACAGGAAAATAGCCATCAACACGCCGAAGTCGCCCACGCGGTTAGCGATAAATGCTTTGCGTCCGGCGTTGCTATTGGCAATGCCCTCGCCGCCCGGCTTATCCCACCAGAAGCTAATGAGCAGATACGAACACAGCCCGACGCCTTCCCAACCGACGAACATCATCAGCAGGTTGTTGCCCATCACCAGGATGAGCATGAAGGTCAGGAACATATTCAGATAAGCAAAAAAGCGGGAAAAACGCGGGTCGCCATGCATGTAACCCGCCGCATAAATATGAATCAATGTGCCGACAAACGTCACAAAAAGCGTCATCGTCACACTGAGCGTATCGACCCGTGTTTGCCAGGGGATGTCCAGCCCGACGGAGTCAATCCGTATCCAACTGTCCAGAAAAGGCGGGTCGATGACCGCCGGGTTGTAACCACTGCCGGTCAGGTAGGACAGCAAGCCGAGTGCCACCAAAAAGGATAGCCCTGCCGCCGTAGAGCCTACAATCGCGGACGCACCTTCCCCCATCTTCGCGCCCCAGAAGAAATTGATGAACGCGCCGATAGCGGGGAATAAAATGATTAACGGTGCGATTTGCGCTAGATTCTCCATAAGTATCAAGCCCTTCGCAGAGATAGGCTAACCGTCGTTGGTTAGCCTTAGCCTTCCATCAAATGTAAATCGTCAATGTTGATGCTTTGGCGCGTGCGGAAGATTGCCACAATCAACGCGAGGCCAACCGCTACCTCCGCCGCCGCAACCGTAATCACAAAAAATACAAAGATATGACCATCCATGCCGCCCCAATGTTGGGCAAATGCGACCAACGCGAGGTTCGCGGCGTTTAACATAAGCTCGACAGACATAAACACCAGAATTGCGTTCCGGCGTAATAACACCCCCATCGCCCCCAAGATGAATAAGGCTGTGCTGAGGACGATATAGGCTTCTACTTGAATCATGACGACCTTCCCTCTCTTGCTGGCCTCAAACTAATCACCGGAGACCGGTAGCTCAACTTCCGGTTCACGCTCGTCTTCTTCTGTCGTGATGACGGAATGACCAGTCTGTGAGGCAATCACAGCCGTTAACGGGCGGCTGACCTTACGCCGCGTGGGGCGTCCGGGCTTGGGCTTAATGTCGCCACGTTGGGTTAGCACAATCGCGCCGACCATCGCCGCTAACAACAGGACTGCCACCATCTGGAACGGGAGTAAATAATCCGTGAACAACGTCGCGCCGATAGCCTCCGCACTGCCGAACTGTGGCAGAGTGCGTGTATTGACCGCTACCACAACTGGCAGAAATGCATCGCCGTCACGGTCACGCGCCAGAATAAACAGGTTCGTCGCGGTTTGGTCTACGCGCAACGGGTCGGGAGACCGGGCAATGATGTCATCTGTGGGGGTGCCATCTGCGCCCTGCCCCACAAAGACCCAGTTTTTGCGGCCTGTGCGTTCCAGCGTCATCTCGGTGGCTTGGCCTAAAGCCAGGCTTCCGGCAATTAACGGTGCGCTTGCCCCTTCGCCGGCACGTATCAGGCGGTTACCGCCTGCATCCACCACACTGACCAGCGTATTGTCATAGGCATTAAGGATGGCAGTACGCCCGCCTCTATCTGTGTAAAATGCGATGTCTTCCGGGATAGTGGTGAAGGTCGGGCTAACATCCGTGCCGATGATACCATAGGACACCAGCGTAACCGCTTCATCCGCACCGACACTAAACGCGCCTAAGGGCAACGGACGCGAGTCACTCCCGGCCTGTGTGATGCCAAGCGTGTAATTTCCGGCAGGGACAACGCGGAAGTTACTCCGGTTGTTGGCCGGAGCGCCGAACGGCACATCTTCCACAAATAGCTCACCATTGAGGTAAAAATCCGCATTCTGGAAGTCCGGCGTGGTGTTGATGACACGTACCATCGGCGCGGCGGGGGGGACAGGTTGGCTGTCGATGCCGCCACGCTCCAGCGCGAAGAACAGCGCCATAAAAAACGAGAGCGCCAAAGTCAGGGTGACGGGCGCAATCCATTTAAATTGGCGTACTTCGCGGAACGTGCGCTCCGCCCCAAGCAACATGATGACAAACAGAAACAACACCATGATAGCGCCTGCATAGACTGCGATTTGTACTAAGGCCAAAAAGGGCGCATCTAGCAGTAGGTAAAGGAACGCGACACAGGCAAAGTTCAAGATAAGATACAGCGCACTGTGCACCGCGTTCGTCACCACGACCATCATCCCCGCAGAAAACAGGGAAACAAGCCCAACGATGATGAACAGAACGACTTCTATCGACATTTGTGCATGTCCTATCGGGTGTTTACATAACGGTTGTGCAGTTTAACACAAACAACGCCAGAGTACAACGACTCCGGCGCTTTTTTCCCCCACAAAATTTGAATCCGGTTATTTAGGATTCGGCATGTCGGGGATGGAGCGATTAAACGCGCCAGCCTCCACTTGTTGCGGCGTCGGTTGCCCGCCTTCCGGTACAGCATCAATCAGCATATTTTTAGTATAGATAGAATCTTTACGGTCAAGAAAACTCATCTGATGCTCGTGCCCTAGCTCGATGGCTTGCGTCGGGCAGGCATCTTCGCAGTACCCACAGAAGATACAGCGAAGCATGTTAATCTCATAGGTCTTAGCGTAACGCTCACCCGGACTAAAACGCTGTTCGTCGGTATTCTCGGCGGCCTCTACCCAGATGGCATCCGCCGGGCAGGACGCCGCACACAGCGCACAGCCAATGCACTTTTCCAGCCCATTGTCATAACGCCGCAGGTGGTGTCGCCCCTTAAAACGCTCTTGGAAGGGGCGCACTTGTTCCGGGTATTGTAACGTGATGCTTTCCTCACGCAGATGTTTAAAGGTTGTCGCAAACCCTTTGATGATATTCATGATACGTCTGTCTCCTCAACACTATGCGTTACGTCTAGTCACCGCTTGTTAGTTCTGGCGTATCACTGCCCGCCTCAAGTTGGGGCGAGTCACTGGCTTCTTCTTCCGGCGCACCGAGATTCGCAATCGGCTCTACAGCGATAAGCAAGCCCTGGCGGAAGCGTTCGCGGTTTTCGCCGACGTTAAACAGCGCCAGCAAGGGCACAGTCGCAATGCTCCACAACAAGCCCAGTAGCGGCGCGAGCGTGTTAAACAGGGTCATCGGGATGGCGACGAGTGCGCCAATCATCATGACAATCCCCCACGCAATGCCGTTACGCTCACCTGTAATTACCGGGTCATCTTCTGCATCGTCCTGGTCTTCCGCTTGCGGACGGCCTAAGAAGAAGATAGAACCCAACAGCACCGCAAAGGCCAGACCGTTGGATACAATCAGATAAGCCGTCGCACCGAAGGTCTCGCCTACAATCACAGCGACTGCCGTCCAGACCACACTCAGCAACGCCAATGGAAGCATAATCTTCCAACCCAGCATCATCAGGCGGTCATAACGCAGGCGCGGCAATGTTGCGCGGATCCATATAAACCCAATCAGGCATAGGACAACCTTGCCGATGATAACCAGTGGCGCAAGGACGGGGATAGAATCCACCAGGCCGAAGCCATCGTGATAGCCGCCGAAGAACAACGACACCGCGATAAAACTCACGGCAATCATGCCCAGATATTCCGCCATCATAAACAGCGCGAACTTCATGCCACTATATTCAGTCATGTAGCCTGCGGTTAATTCCTGCTCAGCTTCCGGCAGGTCAAACGGGGCGCGATTGGTTTCTGCCAGCAGAGCAATCACCAGAATCAGCGCGGCTAATGGATTTTGGAACACATACCAGTTAAAAATCAGCCCGCTTTGGTCTTGCACAATCGCGGTCACAGACATCGACCCGGCGATTAAGACTGGCACAGCGAATGTAATGCCCATGCTCAGCTCATAGCTGACCATCTGCGAAGCGGCACGCATCCCGCCTAACATGGAATATTTGTTATTGCTCGCCCACCCTGCCAGCACAACGCCGTATGTGCCGATGCTGGTCACCGCCAGCAAGAACAACACGCCAGCACCTAAGTCTGATAAGCCTAGTGGTACTTGATACCAGTTGCCGTCAAACCAGGGGACGACAATATCCGGCCCCATAGGGATAACGGCCAGCACAACTAAGGTCGGGATGGCTTTTAACATCGGCGCGAGGCGGTAAACGCCCACATCAGCCTTAGCCGGCAGGATGTTCTCTTTAAAGATGAGCTTGAGGCCATCGGCGGCAGGCTGAAGGAAGCCACCCGGCCCAACGCGGTTGGGGCCAGTCCGTTGTTGGAACCACGCGATAAACTTACGCTCTAGCAGGGTGGCGTAGGCAAACCCAGTCACCACGATTGCCAGCACAATTAAGGTATAGATGATGGGATGTAATAAGCTACACCCGGCGCTATCCGCACACATCACCGTTTCCACAACGCGGTCACGGTTGAAGGCGAAGGTCAGTACATCACCACCAACGCGCAGTATCAAACCCCAATTCGCCAAAATCACGAATAGAAGCAGGTTGCCGATGAAGAAAATAACCGCAAACGGTAACATGGGCACAAAGCCCAACATGCGCGGCGCGTCTTCTCCGGCGGGGCGCTCGCCTACTTCACGCGGGACGGTGACTTGCAACACCATGATGATGAGGAAGATGAGCAACGGCAAAAATGCACCGCCACCGCGTACCGTCGTCAGCGTATCCAGCCCATTTACAGGGATGAACGTAAACGGCGAAAAGCGCCCAATCGCGCCGAAGCCCAAGCTGACCAGCACCCATGCATAATAAACCAACCCCATGCCCGCGAAGACAGCTACCAGGCGCGATGTAAAGCGCGTAGCGTAAACATCCGCCGCGCCCCATGTGGCAAAGGTCACAATGCCCGTGATGGAGATGGGCAACAGCCACATCAGCGCCACGTCAAAGCGGAAGCCCTCCGGCGCGGCACGGTCTACCAAGTAGCTCACTGCCGGGTAGTTGTCGAACCACAGCATGAACAGGAAGAAGACCGGCAACACGGCGGCGATAGCAAAAACGACAATATCAATGGTCGATACACGATTATTTGTATTCGGTGCAGTATCTTGCATGTTTATTCCCTCAAAGCCAGTTGATGCCAACTGATTCGGGCGGCATTTGCATCCGCCCGTCGGTTAACGCTAAACCTTGCTTATTTCACCTACACTTAACGTCATCGGGGTGGCCGTGTCACTTAAGTGGCGCGGCAGGACGAGTGCGCCTTCCGGCGTGCCCCCGTTGACATGCGCCCGTACCCGCACCGCGACATCCAGCAATTGAACCTCTACCACGTCACCGTTCACGATGTTGAGTTTTGCGGCATCGGCGGCGTTGACTTCTACATAGGGCGTCATCACACGCGGATGAACCAGCGTGGACGGACGGAATGTGCTTTCCCGGTTGTAAAGCTGTACCGATGGCACAACCACAAATTGCCCCTTCTTCGCCTTCGGCACATCCGGCACATTGACCGTGCCCTTCGCTACCGCTTCGCCCTTGTCGGCACTGGTGGGGATAACCTTACCTAAGCCGCCTTTGTTCTGGTAAGCGGTGCCACCGTAGTACTTATCATCCCCGCTAATATCCGGGAATTGGCGTTCCGTCCTGGATAAATCGCGGTAACGCATCCCCTCAAAAGCAGGGATCTCATTCGTGATGTCCAGCATCACGGCGGCGGCGGAAGCCTTCGCTTTGCCCTTGCCCATGTACTCTAGCAGACGATTAAACACCTGCCATGCCGGGAGTGCTTCCCCGATTGGCCCTTGTGCGGTGTAGAAGCGTTGTACACGGCGTTCGCCATTGGTAAATGTGCCGTCGCGCTCCGCAAAGCTCTGGAGCGGTAACACGGCCTGCGCTCTGGCAGATACCGCATCGGGGAACAGGTTCAGTGTGATAATCGTCTCTACTTTTGCCAGCCATGCCGCCGCGTAGGGGTCATCCGCCAGGACTTCCGCCTGAGCGATGATAAGCGTTTTGGGCGGGTTCGCGGCGATGTCGTGCGATGCTTCCGGCGTGAAGCCTGTGTAATATTGCCCCATGCCATTAGCGCCCGGCAGAGGGGACATTAAGCCGTTGTTCGGCTTGCCCACATGCCCGGAGTCAATCAGGAAGTTTGCGGCAGATTGCATCAAAGCGCGGCTACCGTCCAGTGTCAGCCCTTCCGCACCAGCCACAATAATCAGGTTACTGGCCTGTGTGAGTGCCTTCGTAATTTCCGGCTCATTTTTGCCCAAGCCTTCCATGTAGCTTGCGGCGTGTCCCGGTGCATAACGGAGCGCGGCATCCGCGAAGTCGTCCATTCGGGTTTTGCGGGCATTCGCCACCACCACATAAGCACCTCTGTCGTGCGCCTGCTTGATGCGTAAGCGCCAGATGGGAACTTCTTCTTCTAAGTCGCTGGCGATAATCAACACCGCATCGCCTGCGCCTAAATCACCCAGATTTGTACCCTCACCAACGCCAACCTGCGCGATAAGGTCTGCGCCTGCGTGGGTGGGCGGCCACGCGCCCAAACGCTCACCGCCTGCCGCGTGGACAAGGCCGCGCAGTGTGAACAGGTCTTCGTTGCTCATGCCGCTTCCGGCAATCGCGGCGACATCGCCATCCGCGCTTTGTAGCATCGCTTTCACTGCGCTAAGTGCGGTGTTCCAGTCGGTTTCCTGCCCGTTGATGACCGCTTTGTGCAGGCGTTCATCACTTCGGGTGAAGTGATGGCCAAACCGCGCCTTATCGGAAATCCACAATTCATTGACGTATTCATTCTGGCGGGGCATCACGCGCTTAATCATCGCTCGCCCGCCAAAGTCACGATCAAGGCGTACACTCAGGCTGATGTTAGAACCGGCGGCGTCGTGCGGGTCAATGCTCGGCACTTCGGTTAATTCCCAGGGACGTGCGCCAAAGCGGAAGTCGGCGGTTGTCAGCGCCCCTACCGGGCAAATGTCGGTTGTATTGCCGGAAAAGTACGTATCAAAACCGGGTTCGCTATTGGTGATAATCTGCAAACTGCGCCCGCGCTCGTGGAAGCCCAGCACATCATCGCCGACAATCTCATCCTGGAAGCGCACACAACGCGCACATTGGATGCACCGTTCTTCGTCCAGATAGATTAAATCACCTAGCGGCACATGCTTGTCCAGCTTCATCTTATCGCTAAAGTTCATGCGGCTACTGCCTGACCCGTGTTCCATCGTCAGGTTCTGCAAGGGGCATTCGCCGCCCTTGTCGCAGATGGGACAATCAAGCGGGTGGCTGGTCAGCAGAAATTCCAGCACGTTTTCACGAGCTTCAATCACCTGGTCTGTGGCTGTACGGAGCACAAGGCCATCTGTGGCGGGTTGGGTGCAGGCGGTCTGCAATTTGGGGAACCAGCGCACCTGCGCTGTACCGTCTTCATTCAACAGGATGTTGCCTGTTTCGCGGTCTTTTTGGATAGTTCCCATTTCCACAAGGCACATACGGCACATGCCTACAGGATCCATCTTCGGGTGATAGCAAAATACCGGGATGTCGTTGCTGGCATACCATTTAGCGGCATCCACAACGTTCATTCCGGCGGGGACTTCATACTCTATATCATCAATGATGATTTTCACCATCTTGTCGGACATGCAAGTCTCTCCACAAAATTATGTATCTGCGTTCAAAGCTGACGTTGACGAGCGATTTTTAGTCCACGTCGGGCGCGGTCTTGCGCGACTTGCGCCACTAGCCCCCAGCTACTACGGCTTAGTTCATCTGTCGCCAACACCAGCGCCCGCTTGAAGTCCTGCTCTGCCAATTGGTTATACCCGATTTGCAGATAAGTTTCACCCCTCAAAACATAGTTCATGGGGGCATCCGGGTAAAGCGTAATGGCTTCGTCAAGCTCAAACAGTTGGTTTTGCAACCGTTCTGCATGGCGGATAGCCCGTCGTGTCCGGCTTCGTTTTTGCGTGTTGTCGTCTACACCATCAGCCATTTATTAATCACCGGCGGCTTTAACGGGTGCTTTTTGCCCACCTTCTACATGCGCGTAGAAGTCTTCCGGGAAGTGCTTAATCGTCGCCAAAATAGGGTTCGCGGCGAAGTCACCCAACGCGCATAGCGTTGTGCCTTGCATGTTGGCGGCCACGTTGTTAATCAGTTCAACGTCACTGGCTTTGCCTTCACCACGTAGAATACGGTCAACGACCTTATCCAGCCAGTATGTCCCCTCACGGCATGGCGTACACTTGCCGCAACTCTCGTGCTTGAAGAACTTAATCATCTTGGAAGCCGCCCACGTAATATCGACGGTTTCATCCAGCACCATCACAGAAGCCGAGCCTAAAATCGTGCCGACTTTTTGGATGTCTTCATAGGTCAACGGTGTATCCAATACTTCATCAGTGGCCGGAACGATAGGCCCGGAACCGCCGGAAGGCAGGATGGCTTTAATCTGCTTGCCACCCGGAATACCGCCCGCAAAGTTGAAAATTAAATCGCGGAAGGTGAATTTGCCCATCTCAAGCTCGTAATTGCCGGGCTTGTTCACATGACCACTCACACAAAAGACTTTCGTACCGGTGCTTTGCTCCGTGCCGATTTTAGCGTAGGCGTCGCCGCCTTCACGCAGGATGTATGGCACGTTGGCGAGCGTCTCCACATTGTTGACGACAGTTGCCTCTTTATAAAGGCCGCCGCCTTTTTGCGCGGGGAATGGTGGCCGGACACGCGGCTGGCCGAGCAAGCCTTCCAGACTGTTGAGCAAGGCGCTTTCCTCACCGCAGATATAAGCCCCTGCCCCTAAGTGCGTGTACACTTCGCAGGAAAAACCACTGCCGAGAATGTCGTCCCCCACAAGGTTGTGCTTGCGGGCGGCTTCTATGCGCTCGTCCAGGTCGTGTGCAATATCCCAAAATTCGCCACGTAAGTAGATATAAACTGCCGTCGCCTGGATAGCATAAGCGGCGATTAACGCCCCTTCGATAAGTTGATAGGGGTTATTTTCCATGATTTGACGGTCTTTAAACGTTGCGGTTTCGCTTTCGTCTGCGTTGACCACCACATACTTAATCGGCTCATTTTGCGGGATGAAGCTCCACTTAACGCCCGCCGGGAACCCCGCGCCGCCCCGTCCACGCAAATTTGCTTTTTTCACTTCGTCAATTACTTCGACAGGCTTTTGGCTCAACGCTTTCTTCAAGCCGTCAAACCCTTGATTATTCAGGTAGACATCCAATTCGCGGATGTTTTCAATGTCTTTTTCACGATAAATAATGTTCATCGTTGTCGCGCTCCTAAAACTAACAATACACCCTAGTCCGTGCCATTAGCGTAGGCTTCCGCCTCTTTACGCCATTGGTCAAGCAAAACCTTCATCTTGTCCATGTCCAGGCTTTCCACAAAGTGGAAGTTGCATTGGAGCATCGGCGCTTTATCACAGGCGGCCAGGCACATCACATGTTCTACGGTGAACAGTCCATCCGCCGTTGTGCCGCCTTCTTCCACCTGTAGATGCGCTAACAGGTCTTTGTGGAACGCATCCGCCCCTCTAAGGGCACATGGTAAATCCGTACAGACCTGAAGCCAGTATTTACCCTTCGGTGATTCGCGGTACATGGTGTAAAACCCGGCGATAGACTTGACCTGAGTCGGATCCATCTCGCAGATTTCCGCCACTTGGTTAATGCCCTCCGGCGAAAGCCAGCCGTATTCCTCCTGCGCGATGTACAGCAGGGGCATCACGGCAGAGCGTTTGTCGGGGTATTTGCTCAGATGTTTTTGGATACGCTCGGCGTATTTTTCCGCTAACGGGTTTGCCATGCCATTAATCCCTCAAGATTGTAGATATTAGATGTTGGACGTTATCCAATTTTATTTATCGGTCGCAGTCGCCTAGCACGATGTCCACACTGCCGATGATAGCGACCGTATCCGCGATAAAGTGCCCCGCCGTGATATGCCCTAATGCCTGAATGTGCATAAAGGACGGTGTTTTAAAGCGCACCCGGCGCGGCTTGTTGCCACCTGTGCCATGCAAGTAACAGCCGATTTCACCGCGTGGGCTTTCAATCGACACATAAACTTCTTTATCCGGCGCGGAGAACCCTTCCGTCCACAGTTTAAAGTGATGGATGACGGCCTCCATGCTCTGCCCTAGTTCCGCGCGTGGCGGGGGGACAAACTTCCGGTTTTGTGAGCGAAACGGCCCTTCGGGTAAGGTATCTACCGCCTGGCGGATAATCTTCATACTCTCGCGCAGTTCCGAGATGCGTACCAAAAAGCGGTCGTACACATCACCGTGCTGGCCTAGCGGCACATTAAAGGTGTATTGCTCATAGCCGCTATAGGGCTGTGCTTTGCGGATGTCCCAATTCACCCCACTACCGCGCAAGGATGCCCCACTCATGCCCAGCGCCAGCGCCAAATCCGGCTCGACAATGCCGACGCCTTGTGTGCGGTCTAACCAGATGGGGTTTTTGGTCAAAAGGGCTTCGTAGTCGTCCACACGGCGCGGGAAGTCCGCAAGAAATTCTTCCAGTGTGGGTAAAAATTCCGGGCGCAGGTCACGCCATACGCCACCAGGACGCAAGTAAGACCCCATCATGCGCTGGCCGGAAAGCATCTCGAACATATCCAGCACTTTTTCGCGCTCACGGAAGCAATACAGGAAGACGCTCATCGCGCCTAAGTCCATCGCTTGTGTGCCTAACCACACCAAATGGCTGGCAATACGCGCTAATTCCAGGCAAATCACACGGATAGCCTGTGCGCGGGCGGGGACATCTAAATCCACTAGCTTTTCCACCGCCATGCAGAACACCATGTTATTAGACATGGGCGACAGATAATCCATACGATCCGTCAGCGTGACGCCCTTCTCGTAGCTCTTATCTTCGATGTTCTTCTCGATGCCGGTATGCAAAAAGCCGATGTCCGGCAGGCAAGTGACAATTTCTTCACCGTCTAGTTCCAGCAAGAGCCGGAGTACGCCATGTGTAGACGGATGATGCGGCCCCATGTTGAGCAACATCGTCTCACCCGTCATCGCCCGTTCAGACACAAGGCCGCGCAGTTCTTCCAGGCTGGCCTCTATCGTCTGTGTGCCTTCTTCATTGACAATCATATCTACCATAACATTAAGCCCTTAAACTCTATTCTTTGGCGAATGGCTTATGCTTCATAATTTCATCCACATTGAACGAGAACTGAATAGTCTCGTAGCCTAGCGGATAGTCGCGGCGATGCGGGTGTCCGTCCCAGTCGGCGGGCATCAGCAAGCGGCGCGGGTCGGGATGATTGGCAAACATTATGCCCATCATGTCCATGATTTCACGCTCCAGCCAGTTTGCACCCAGCCAAACATCGGTCGCAGTCGGGATGGTCTCGCCGTCTTCGACATAGGTCTTTACACGGAGCATCCGGTTATAGAGTAACGAATAGATGTGATATGACACGCCAAAACGCGCCGGGCGGTCATAATCCGGGTGATAGTCCACCGCGCTGATGTCCGACAGGAAGTTGAAAATAAGGCCGGGTGTATCCCGCAGGAAGCGCAACACATCCGCGACACTCTCAGGCGATACAATGATGGTTGTCTCGTCACGGAAGGTCTCGACAGAGACCACGACATCGGGCATTGCAGTCTGTAACGCGGCTACCGGGTCTTGTGCTTCTGGAATTTGCATCGGTTCTCGTCCTTGTTAGCTCGCCCAGTCGGAGATACGCTCGCCGCGAATCTTCTCGTGCAGGGTCAAAATGCCGTGCATCAGTTGCTCAGGTCGGGGCGGACATCCAGCCACATACACATCCACCGGGATGATTTCATCGACCCCCTGAACGATGGCATAGTTGTTATAAACCCCTCCACACGAAGCGCAATCCCCCATAGAAATAACCCACTTGGGGTCGGCCATCTGGTCGTACAATTGGCGGACGACCGGCGCCATCTTGCGCGTCACACGCCCCGCCACAATCAGCAAATCCGCCTGACGCGGACTGGCGCGGTTTAGCTCCATGCCAAAGCGGGAAAGGTCATAGCTCCCTGCTTGGGTACTCATATACTCAATGGCGCAACAGGCCAGGCCGAACAAAAGCGGCCATGTCGCGCCGGTACGCGCCCAGTTAACCGCTTCCTCTAATGTAGAAGTCACGACGCCTAAATTACCAAGTTTCGGTGTTATTCCCATTCCAGCGCACCTTTTTTCCACTCATAAATTAAGCCAACAGTTAAAATTAAAAAGAACAGGCCCATCACCGCCAGGCCATAAAATCCTAAATCGCGGAAGACCACCGCCCATGGTAGGAAGAAAATGACTTCAATATCAAACAGGATGAACAACACGCCGATAAGATAATACTTGACTGGCATCCGGCGCATGGCCGGGCCGATGGGCTGTACACCGCTTTCGTAAGGGGCGGTTTTGCGCGAAGTGTTGTTGTTGGGGCCAAAAATCGTCGAGATGTTGCTGATGATAAGCGTCAACCCGACCGCAAAGATAACTAAAACTGCGATGGGCGCAAATTGTTGTAAAGCCATCTAAAAAACCTCACAAATGTTTGTTGAGCAATCGTCTGAATTAACGCTATTTTACCCTCAAGACGTTTGTTCAAAAAGGAACAATTGGCTCACGATAAGGTTAACATAGCCCCTGTTTGCTGTCAAATAAACTAACGGTGAAAATACATTTAAGCGACGGCAACTTATTGGGCAACAGTGCGTTAAATTTAACGCAAAACCGGACGCTCGTAAAGCCGAGTTTCCGGTTTGAGAGAAGCGATAAAAGCTAGATGTTCAGTTTACGGGCGCGGATTGCCAGGAACAGAGGAAATTCATCGTCTGCCATTCTTTCCGCTTTGGTGCGGTCTTTCTTCAGGCTGTGTGCGCCGATAGTCAATTCTTCCATCTGGTCAACCAGCAACCCTACCTGTGCCAAACCGTTGACATAATCCTTGATGGGACGATGAAAGCTAATCGTGACTCCGCTTTCTTTACCGGGATGTTGCTTCATGGGGACGGGCAAGGGGGTGATGTAGCGGTCTACCCGGCGATATTGCAGTTTACGCCCTTCGTCAAACCCCCACCCACTCTGGCGCGGCACCCTAAACGCCGGATGCGTCATCAGCAGAACAGCCCTGCCGCCGGGCTTTAGCGCCCACGCCGCAGAGCGCAACACGGATTCTAGCGGATCCATATCTTGAATACTGAGCAGGAAGACCACACCATCAAATGATGCGGCTTTTAATTCCACATTGGCAACCAGTTGGGCGGCATCCGCTTGCAGGAAGCGCCCATACTTGCCGTGATGCTGGCGGGCGTAGTCCAGCAATTTAGGGCTAACATCCACGCCGATATATTCCGCGCCTGTTTTGGCGATGTCTGGTGCAAGCACACCCTGCCCCGCGCCAATATCAAGGAAGCGTTCGCCCTTCTGCGGGGCAAGTAACGCCACCACTGCCGGAACAGCCACTTTACGATGATGAATACTCCCGCCCTTACCTACCCAACCATCGTACCATTCCGCTACAGCATCCCAGCCAGCAGGGTTGCGGCGTGGCTTGGTATAGGTGGTGCGGCCTTTGTTGGGTGTCGGGCGCTTTTTATCTGTCATGGGGCTTTATTCATTCCGTTATCGTATTCTTAAAGATAGTGCTAATGGGTTAAGCATCCACCAGCAGATTAACATTCAGCCGCCACGCCGTATACAACGCGGCCAAAAACGCCTTTAGCTGAATTATGCTCATATCGTCGTCCGGCTCATCCTTTAATATAAAAGGATATACGTCATCTACATTGGCTGGCACGGGGTCTAACTCACGAATTTCATCCGCCTCTAAATCACGGTCAATCGCCTTCAGGAACATCAGCAATAGCACAGCCTGACGCGGCATGATGTAAGGCCGCCGCCCGAATAAAATCTCAAACATCTGGTTGGAATCAATGCTTAACTCACCCAATTTACGCCCATTCACGTTCGCAGTCTCGAAGAAGATGCCTTCTTCATCGCGCCACTCCCGCACGGTTGAGCCATCATATTTAAACTCTTTGACGACCTGCCGCAATAACAGCCACACGAGCGGCTCATCGGGCACGGGCAATTGGTCTAACAGCCAGTTTTCCGCCTGTTCGCTGATGGGATATTGCACAAAGTTCATGCACCCGAACGGCTCCCCTGTGCGGTTAGCGGGGCATCCGGCGCAATGTGGCGCTAGTGGAGAGAGCGCCTCCGCGCCGTCGAGTAAATCCTGCACAACAATAATGCGCGTTTCTTCTTCGCCTTCCGGCGTGCGCCGTGTGAACTCGAAGCCCATCTCGCTGGGTGGGCGCGGGTCGCCACTTTCTCGGAATAACTGAATGATAGCTTGGGCGCGTTCTCGCCCTTTCAGCCGTTCTAAAATACCTTCCGATGGTATCGTCTGCTTGGGGATGCAGTCAAAGTCGATGGTGTAGTCTATCGCCATAGAAATTTACCAAGATTTTTGTCAAGAAATTTACATTTTACTACAACACAAAGCCGAACCCCATATGCTAAAATAACCATAACGTTCTTCCCTCACACTACACCCCTATTGTATGATAAGCCCCGCACAAAGGATGTTTATTGTAATGGTTAGCA
>DAIMZF010000050.1:0-21964 GCA_036734085.1 Aggregatilineales bacterium | reverse complement strand
TCATCTTGGCCGCGCTGGTTTATATCGGTACACGCCAGGACGATGATAAAGACCCTTTAGCAGACCGTTTAGCCCAATACGGCGATCGGGATTTACCCTCATCATTGGATGAAGTCGAACTTTCTATCGGCCTCAAAGAGCGTGTGATTGAGCCGTTCATCAAAGGGTTTGCAAATTTAGTCATTAAGTTAACGCCAGAAAAACAGATGGAACTCGCACGACAGAAGATTGAACTCGCCGGAGAAACATCCGACCCATCTCAGCTTTTCCTCAAGCGTATCATCTTCATGTTTATTTTAGGGGCGGGTGGCGCGCTTATCGCTATACAGGTTTTGCAGGAAGGCTTCCAAATTGTCGCGTTAGCAACATTCGGTGGTGCGGCACTGGGCTACTACTTGCCGATTTCACAGCTTAATTCCAAAATCAAAAAACGCCAAAAGGCGATTTTACGTGCCTTGCCTGATGCGCTGGACTTACTCGTTATTTGTGTAGAGGCTGGTCTCGGTTTTGATATGGCGATGGGTAAAGTGTACGAAAAGTGGGATAACGAGCTTTCGCTGGCATTTGGCCGTGTTCTACGGGAAATTCAGCTTGGTAAACTACGCCGCGACGCGCTACGGGACATGGCCGCACGCATGGACGTTCCCGACGTTAACGCCTTTATCGCCGCAATTGTGCAAGCCGACCAACTCGGTGTAGGTATGGCGAACGTATTACGGGTGCAGTCGGAGCAAATGCGCGTGAAGCGCCGCCAACGCGCACAGGAAACAGCACAACAAGCACCCGTCAAGATGCTTATTCCTATGGTTTTCCTGATCTTCCCATCCATCTTTGTTGTATTGTTAGGCCCTGCCGCCCTCAAAGTGATGGAATCCGGTGCATTAGCAGTTTTTTAACGGAGTGTGAAGTTTATTATCTAAAGTTTAAAACTGCGGTATAATGAGGGTATAGTCTCAACAGGTTGTACCCTTATTAGTTAGATAGCCATACCAAAGGGAGACTGATATTTGTCATTGTCTACCAGCGAACCCCAAGCCCAGATGAACGATTTCACTGGGCTTTTTGCGTCTCGACCTAAATGGCATCGTTGGGTGTCTGCCGCGCTGGATGTCGTGTTTCCACCGCGATGTGCCGCCTGTGGTCGTGTCGATATGCGCTGGTGTGACCGTTGCGAAGCACAACTGGCGGCATGGCCTGTTAACAAACAAAGCGCGCTAACATCGGATATTTTAGAAATCTATGCAACAAGCCTACATGACGGCTTACTGGCACAGGCTGTTCATGCGCTGAAGTATCAGGAAATGCCGCATCTGGCCGTTCCGCTTGCGCGACGACTCGCCAATGTACTGAACACATGGCGCATCCAGCCGGATGTCATTGTGCCTGTACCCCTGCATCCGCAACGCCAGCAGGAACGCGGATACAATCAATCTGCATTACTAGCATGGGAATTATCAGCACTTACCGATATACCCCTAAGGCTAGACCTGGTTGAGCGAACCCGGTATACTCGCGCTCAGGTCGGGTTGGACAGGCAAAACCGCCTTACCAACATGGCGGATGCATTCTATGCACAAAACAGCGACGGACTACGGGTACTCATCATTGATGATGTTGCCACCACCGGCGCAACGATGACACAATGCGCTCAGGCGCTCCGAAGCGCCGGTAGTTCACAGATTTACGGACTCACAGTGAGCATGGCTCGACATACGGGCGGTGTCTTCACTGATGAACCATTGAGTAACACTTACTTAAAGGAGTCGTTATAATGCAACTCAACATCCGTAACAACAACGTGAGTTTATCGCCACAGATTGAGGAGATTGCACAAGCCAAGCTCGGCAAGCTAGACCGCTATTTGCCGAACATTTCCGAAGTCCGGTTAGAGCTTTCCCGCCATCATACCAAACGCGGGGAAGATATCACCGTTGCTCAGATTACCCTGCGCCACGCACGCGGTGCGATATTACGTGCAGAAGAACGATTACAAGGCGAAGATGGAGAAACAGTCGTCAAGACCATTAATGCGGCATCGGAGAAGATGTTCCGCCAGATTGAGCGCTTTAAAGGCAAGTCCCTTAAGAAACGGCGCGGCGGAGACAAAACAGAGCGATTCGTCCCAACTGACCAAGAGTTAGAAGAGGCGGAATCTGTGCCGAATTATGATGAGATCGCCGCAGAGTATGAGACATCGTCCGCAGAAGAATTAGAGATTCTGCGTCGGAAGACAGTCGAGCTTGCACCCATGACCGAAGAAGAAGCCATTGAGCAAATGGAATTGCTAGGGCATAAATTCTTTATGTATCTGGATGGCAAAAGCGGCCTTGTCAGCGTGTTATACATCCGCGACGGTGGCGGCTACGGCCTCTTGGTGCCGAACACCCCCAGTTAAGTCATTCTCACGGGGCGGTCAGTGTAACCGCCCTACCCCACATCGCTTATACCACCTTACCGGACTGCCACAACCCACGCAACAGACGGTATTTCCTCAATTCATACCACGCCATCAGCAGACTCAACCGCAGGCCATGCAAGCCATCTTGATAGCCCTTGAGTGTGACAAACCGCCACCAGAAGTGACGTAAAGGTTGCAAGATATAATTCCGCGCCTTAGGGCGGATGCCTTGTTCATGTAAAATTTTTGCTTCGTAAGCTGTATATTTGCGTTGCTTTTGGGCGAACTGCGCCGCGTCTTTGTAATTGTAGTGGATGATAGGATTCTGCAATGTGCCAAGTGCGGCATCCCCGCCGCGCAGAACAACCACTTCATGCACCTTACGCTTAGGATCATAATGTGCCGCGCCTACACGCAATAACCGCGTCTGATAGTCCGGGAACCAGCCAGCGCCCCGTGTCAACTGGCCGAAGATGTAATTATGGCGCGGGATGCGCCAGCCATCACACGCCGTCTGTGATAATATGGTTTGTAATTCTGCCACCAGTTCCGGCGGGATACGCTCGTCTGCATCCACAAAAAGCACCCAATCGGCACGGTCTTCCATCGCCTTAAGCGCGGCATTGCGTTGTTGGGCGTAATTCTCGAATGGATTCTGTATCACCACCGCGCCCGCTTGTTGCGCCAGCTTGACCGTTTCATCCGTACTGTAGGAATCAAAAGCCACCACAACATCCGCAAAACGCACACTCTCCACACAGTCCGCGATATGTTCAGCTTCGTTATAGGTCAAAATCACAGCCGCTAGTCTCATGTACGTGCTAGCTCCATGACATGCTGATAAGCACGGATGATGTCGTCACGTTGATTATCTGGCAGATTAGACGCTTGCTGAATTTTTCGCCGCATCCCCGCCACGACCATCGCTTTTGCTAAGGTAAACTTCCATGCGGGGTAATATTTGCGGAATAACTTCAGGCGGCTTTCCCATAGGTTGATAATGCTACGCGGCCGGGCTTGCCCGGTACTCTGCCCGGCCAGATGTACCACCCGTGCTAAAGGCACACACAACACACGCCACCCGGCTTGATGTATCCGCCATGCCCAATCAACTTCTTCGCAATACATAAAGAAGTTCTCGTCAAACATGCCCGTCTGCCGAATGACTTCTGTCTTGAGCATCATCGTTGCACCAAGTGTAAAATCCACCGGGAAAGGCTCCTCAGCATCATACAAACCGCGATTATAACGCCCGTTAAAGCCGCTTTCAGTCATACGTCCCGGCGTGGGGAAGAATTCCACCCATAGCTGACGCAAACCGGGAAATTGAAACGCGCCATGCTGAAAACTTCCGTCACCATATTCCAGTTGAGCGCCGACTAATCCGCAGGATGGGTCAGACATCAATGTGGAATAGAGGGCGTGTGTTGCGCCCGGTTTGGTCAATGTATCGGGGTTGAGCAAATAGACTGTTTGCGGCGGTTCGTACAGGGCTAATACGCGCTGGATAGCCTGATTGTTGCCACGCCCAAAGCCGATGTTTTCCGTGCTGGCGTGTACATCCACCTGCGGGAAGGCCGCCCGTATCGCGTCCGGTGTGCCATCTGATGAAGCACTATCCACCACATATACGCGGCCATCCAGCCCGCTTGCTTCCATATCATCGAGTACGGTGCGGATGGCATCCAGCGCCATATCACGTACATTCCACGTTACAAGGATAACGGCAAGGTCTAACATGCGCTCAATTACCCATCTGTGCGAAGTCGTAGCCTGTATTGTTGATATAGCCGATTAACTCCGCGAAGTCGTCATCCTCAGCGATTGCCAGTACATCAAAGCCCAGCAACAGCCGCAGGTGACGCCCCGCTACCGGGTCTTGTGCCAATTCAATCAGTTGCTCGTTAAGGCTCAAACGTACACCGATTTCAACTTCAAAAGGATAGGTCAGCACACCGTAAGGCAAAACAGGCGTCGTCCGAGAAACGCGCACTTCTTCAAATTCCGGCAAATCCTCAAGGGCGGTCAGTTGGTCACGGGAGAACATCGCGCCGGCGCAGTCGCCCTGTGCTATCGCACGGAGCATATCTGCGGGTGTCGCCTGGTCAATCACCTGTGCCGGGGTTATATCATCCTGTGCAAAGACCAGGGAGGGCAAAAGCCAGCTATAAAAATCCGCATTGTTAATTCGGCAGAACGGGCGTGTTTCCAGCACATTAGGGTTTGTCGCGCCTAAGCTGGCACTAAGCATCAAGACACCCGGCGTGCCGGAGCGCAATGTGCCGAGTGCCTCAGCATTAAATGCAGGGGGAGTATTAGGTTCGTCACTTTCAGCGTTTGGTTGGGCGGTGGCTTCCAGGCTGGCAACATCAAATGTTACACCTGCAAACGGATTAGATGGATTTTCACCGATGCGAATCTGCAAGCCAGCATCGCCGCAGGTGTTTGCCCGCGCCACCGCGTAGGTGATGCCGTCCAACCACGCCATCGTCACGATACCGCCGTCGGAATTACATAAAGCCGTCCGCGCCTGACCATAAGTTTCGACAAAACGCACTTCAACAAACAAGCTGGTGCGGTCAAAGATAGCGCGTGTCGCCTCTTGAGCAAGGCGTTGATACACAAACGGCGTAACATCCGCGATAGTTTGCAATTCATCCACTTCATAACTGCGGATGTCTACGCCAAAAGTCGCTACCAGCGCCAACTCTAAATCGGCTAAATCATCACGCAGGCCAGCATCTTCACGGAGTGTAGCAGAGGGTTGAATATCATTTACACCTAATGCGGCTAACATCACCGGGACTTGCTCCGCGACCCAATCCACCGGGCGTATCGCCATCACAAACGGATTGCCCGCCGTGCCAATCGGGTTATTCCCCCGTTGTTCTGGTTCCAGGGTTGGGGTTGGTTCAGCATCCAGCACATCACCACTGGCGGAATCTGCGCCACCGCCCCCACATGCGGCCAGCAGAAACACCAATAATAGCCCCCACATTGCCCGCGTTGCCCGTTTTATCATGGCTTGTGTGCCCCCTATTCCTCACCTGAGTTACCAACCGGTAAAATCTCTACTTCCCGCCGTCCCACGTTGTTATTACGCAGGGTCACGGCCACATCTTCATGGATTAACCCCGCCCAACATGCTTGGGGGTTTGCTCTTGGATTATACTCCGTCATGCGGATTGCCCCCCACACCACAATCTGCTCGCCGGGCATGAGGTATAGATAGGCATTGCCCGTTAACGAATCTTCAATGGCGGTTAGTGTGTCTGCATCACCCAGCGCCCAGCGCCAAGGGTAGGATTCTGGCGCAGTCTCGCAGTCAATCCCTACACGCCACACACCGGATTGATCCAACTCGCCCAATGTGGCGGCGCGTTGTGTAGAATCGTACACTGTGCCCGGTGGCGGCCCACTGGTACGAATCGGTGTTGGGCCATAGTTTTCCACCGTCAGTTTAAACACCAACATATCACCCAATGCCATTGTCACAGGTAAAGCGTTCGTCACTTCCGGCGAATCCGGTGGCAGAACAAAGTCGCCAAGTTGCGTATCGTCACTAAAATAGCGTTCTTCGTAGGGTTGCGCCACAAAGACCACCGTCGAGCCTACACTCTGCCCACGAATTTCCGCACGCGGTTTACCCCCATCGCGGATTTCTAAGGTGGCGGTGCGCTGTGTAACCTGGCCTTCAAAATCACGCAATTCCGCCACGATAGTATAAAGGCCGTCGGGCGGCGGGTCTGCGCCGATGTCTACGCCCCCTTCATAATCATAGCTGTGGCGGCCTGCTTCACCCAACATACGGCCTTCTTCGCGCCGTACAACAGGGAGGCGCTCGTTATCCTCGCTCAACAGGAAAACACTCAGCCGTTCGTGGGGGCGGTTGACGAATACATTAATCTGCGTGCGGTCTGAAACCCCATCCTGATTAGGGGTGAACACCGTCGGGGAAACCGTAAATTCGGTCATTAAAGGCAGTTCAGCCGTGCCATCCTGCACAATCAATGTCCCTGTCTTCTGCGCGGTTTCGATCATCTCGCCGCCGTCTTCTCGCTCGGCAGTCAGCGTCCAGGTGTAGTTCCCGTCGGGTATCAACCGTCGCAGAACCTCACCCGGTACATCTTCATCTGGCAGAATAAAACCATCCACCACCCCACTGAATAACACCGCGTAGCGCCCGGCATCACGCGGTTCACGGTCGCGGAAGACGTACTCCGCGCCATCTTCCCCCGTAAAAATTACAGAGATGAGTGCCGGACGGCTGATTTCGTAGCTAAAGCGCGTGATGTCGTCTATGCCATCCGCATTAGGACTGATGCGTGTCGGCTCAAACTCCGCACGGATGATTAACTGGACGGGTGGCGAGAGGACAAGTGAGCTACCCGCTACCACCAGCGCCAATGCCAGCGCGGCGGCCACGACGATGATTCCAATTGGGTAACGCATATGGTCAATACCCTTTGACTGGTTTCTATCTACAGTTACAGTCTGCCATTTTAGATGAGTGCCGCTACTTTTAAAACCCCGCCCGGCTTAATTTCAAACTTACGCATTTTTCGCGCTTGTTGTATAGTTATAAGCTAACTCCATCCTGAAGAAAATTATATTGAGGATTTCGCAACGTTGACAAATTCCAACGGCGCAGACGGTTTTGAAACCATCCACAACGCCCAACCTACACCCGATGGCATCATCGAATTGCCTGTGATGGCGGTATCCAATACCGTTGTTTTCCCTTCGCTGATTGCGTCACTCATCACACGCGATGCGCTGACGGCAGAAGCGATGCTGACCGTGCAACAAGCCGCACAAACGGGCATTGTCGTCACCCTGCGCGACCCGGACGGCCCGGTGACGCCGGAAAACATTAACCCCATTGGCACAGAGACTGCCATCAATCGCGTGATTATCCTCCCCCATGCTTCCTATTCTGCATTGGCAGAAGGACGCCGCCGCATTGAAATTCTGTCCTTCACGCAGACCGAACCCTATCTCATCGCTCAGGCTCGCCTGTGTGACGAAGAAAACGGCACGCCGGATATGGTTATCGCAATGGAAGACATGCTCATCAACATGCTGGAAGAGGCGCTCGATTTAAATGAAACCTTGCCCGATGACCTCATCGACTATGTGCTAGCACGTAGCGATGCCGGGTGGATGGCGGATTTTATCGTGACAACGCTCGGCGCGCCGGTGGAAGTCCGTCAGCAAGTGCTGGAAATGCTTAACATCGAAGAACGCCTGCAATTTGTCGCGCAAGTCTTTGGCCAGGAACTCAGCCGCATGGAGATTAATAACGAGATTGCCGGGCGCACCCATTCCGAGATTACACGCACCCAACGCGAGATTTACCTGCGTGAGCAGATGCGTGTAATTCAAGGTGAGTTAGGCGAAGAAGACATCTACTTGCAGGAGATGGATGAACTACGCACCCAGATTGAAGCCGCCAAAATGCCTGCGGATGTGACCGCCAAAGCGATGAAAGAACTCATCCGCCTACAGCAAACACCACCGATGGCCCCAGAAGTCGGTGTCATTCGTGGCTATCTGGATTGGCTTATCGCTATCCCCTGGGAGAATCGCACTGACGATAATCTGGATGTAATCGCGGCACAAAAAGTGCTGGATAGCGACCATTACGGCTTGCCTAAGGTCAAAGACCGCATCTTAGAGCATATCGCGGTTCGCAAACTAGCTCGCGACAAGATGAAGACTCCTATTCTGTGCTTTGTTGGGCCGCCCGGCGTCGGCAAAACGTCAATGGGACGCAGTATTGCCAAAGCATTAGGCCGGGAATTTGTGCGCGTTAGCCTGGGCGGTGTGCGCGATGAAGCCGAAATTCGTGGGCATCGGCGCACATACATCGGCGCTTTGCCCGGACGTATCATCCAGACGATGCGCGATGCCGGCACGGTTAACCCGGTCTTCATGCTCGATGAAATCGACAAACTCGGCGCAGATTTTCGCGGCGACCCTTCCGCCGCTTTGCTGGAGGCACTCGACCCGGAGCAGAATAGCGCCTATAGTGACCACTATCTCGACTTACCCTATGACCTGTCACAAGTGATATTCGTCACCACCGCAAACGATCTATACCCGATTGAACCCGCCCTGCTTGACCGCATGGAGGTTATCGAATTTCCGAGTTATACCGAAGACGACAAAATCGAGATTGCCCGGCATTATCTGATACCCCAACAACTAGAAGCGCATGGGCTAGCGGATTATGGCATCAAATTTGAGGCTGACGCGCTGGTGACACTCATCCGTGAATATACCTACGAGGCGGGTGTCCGTAACTTAAACCGTGAAATCGGCGCGGTGTGCCGCAAGATTGCCCGCCGCATCGCGGAAGAAAAACGCTATCCCAAGCGAATTAAGTCGGCTTTAGTCAATACGTATCTGGGCGCACCCCAGTATTTAGAACTCCGTGCCAATGACCAGGACGCCACCGGCCTTGTGACTGGCCTTGCGTGGACGCCCAACGGCGGTGATGTGCTGACTATTGAAGTTTCTGTGTTACCCGGCAAAGGTAGTCTGTTACTTACGGGGCAACTGGGCGACATCATGCAGGAATCGGCGCAAGCCGCGCTCAGTTATATGCGCTCGCGTGCTAAAGATTTTGATGTGTCGAATGATGATTTTGAAAACTACGATGTTCACGTCCACTTGCCGGAAGGCGCTATCCCTAAAGATGGCCCATCGGCTGGCGTCACATTGGCCGTTGCGATCATCTCCGCATTTACCGAGCGCCCCGTCCGCGCTAACTGGGCGATGACAGGTGAGATTACTTTGCGTGGGCGCGTATTGCCTGTCGGCGGAATCAAAGAAAAGCTGTTAGCCGCACATCGAAATCGCATCTATAATATATTATTGCCGGAACACAACCGCAAAGACCTGGACGACGTGCCACCCAAAGCCCTTAAGGATTTAAACATCCGCTTTGTGGATAATATGCAGGCTATTATGGATACGGTCTTACTTGACCCACCACCGGACGGCAGACAGCGTGATAAAGACCGCCAAGACCAGGAACACGCGGAGAACCAAGACGAAGGCGACGACTCAGCATGACTTCAGCAGATGGAGAGGCTAACCCACAGGCGGCCACTGCCCAGCAAGTGAGCGTTCTGCTCCAGGCTGGGCGACACAACCGCCTAACATGGTTGCCAGATACCAGCCCCAAGACGCCCCTTGCGGAGACATTGGCGGCGATGGCAAACGCGCACGGAGGGCTTATCCTCATCGGCGCGGCAGGTGACGACCACGCCATCATCAACGGCGTACCGGATGTTGCCGCCTGCACAGAAGCCGTGCTGAATACCGCACTAGGGCTATCACCCCCGCTTATCGCCCCGCTACCCCGTCAGGTCATGCTGGAGTCAAAACCAGTCGTCATCATGGAAGTCCCCGCCGGGATGCCCTACATCTACACCATAGACGGACGTTACCTGACCCGTGAAGACGGTCATAACATCCCGTTAAGTGCGACACAACTTCATCAACTGATGATAGAACGCGGTGAGGTGAGCTTTGAGACTGAACCCGCACGCGGCACAACCCTGGCAGATTTAGATTGGGGCAAGGTCGCAGAATACGCCCGCTTACTACGCTTCACGGATGATAATGTAAAGAGTCTGCTCCACAAACGCGGATGCCTCGTCAAGCAAGGTGAAGATTACACACCCACCCATGCCGGGATTCTGCTGTTCGGCCAAGACCCCGCCCCCTACATACGCGGCGCGGAGATTACCGCCGTACGCTTCGCCGGGCAAACCATGAGCGATACATTCAGCCGTCAGGATATTAGCGGTACATTGCCCGACCAAATCCGTCGCGCGGAAACGTTCCTCATCGACCATCTACGTAGAGGCGTAAAGCTTAAAAGTGCGATGACCCGCACCGAACAGCTAGAGTATCCGATGGAAGCCGCCCGTGAAGTGGTCGTGAACGCGGTCGCCCACCGCGACTACAGCATTGACGGTGACGGTATTCGTCTTTTTTTGTTTCAGGATAGGATGGAGGTCAACAGTCCTGGCAGATTGCCCGGCCCGGTCACACTGGAAAATATCAAGGATGAGCGCTTCAGCCGCAACCCGGCCATTGTGCAAGTCCTGGCGGATATGGGCTTTATCGAACGGCTTGGTTATGGCATTGACCGCATGATTGAACTGATGGAACAAAACGACCTACGCGCACCGGAATTCAGCGAAACGGCAGGGGGGTTTCGGGTGAAGTTATACAACACACCTGTTAAACCACTTCTCCAACCCTCAGCCGACATAGATGAAGACCCGCCGCTTGGCGTCGTAGAGTTGTTTCGTACCCCTTTAAACCCGCGTCAAGAGGCGGCCATCGCGCATCTGAATCAGGGCAACAGTCGCATTACGAACAGTGAACTGCAACGCATGTTTCCTGATGTTCATGCGGAGACCATCCGCCGTGACCTTGCCGACCTTGTGACAAAAGATGTTTTGTTCAAGATGGGGCAAAAACGCGGTTCATACTATGTGCTAAAGCGATACGCGGATTTGTACATGGCAGAACAAGAGAAGTAATCTTAAGGGAGTAAAAGCCTGTTAAACGCGGCTGTCAGCGTATCTGCCGCGCCTTGTGCGGCTAAAGCCGTTAATTCCGCTTCGCTCAACGCCGCCCCAAGCTGAGTTTGTAACGCTTTCAAGCGTTTTTGTGTATCGCCATCCGCCGCGCTAGGCTGTTGGCGGATGAACCCCACCAACCGCGCACAATCCGCTAGATTGCCCATGACATAGAATATACGCGCCCCTGCGGATAAAATCTGCACACAGTTTAATGGGGTGAATTTTTCTCTGTGTCGCAAACAATCCTGTATTAGCGACTGCGCTTCTTCGACACGATTCAGGCTCAAGTATAAATCCACCGCGCCCGGTGCAGATTGCACCATACCGCCCCAGTAGTCTATCTCGACAAACAGCGCGAAGGCCTCATCATAAGCCACGAACGCGGAGTCTGCATCACCCTGTAAAACAGCAACTTCCCCTAGATTAGCCAATGCAATCGCAAGGCTACGGCGGTTCACCACACGACGGAGCATATCGGCGGCTTCTTCAAAATAGCGGCGGGCGGCAGAATAATCATCCAGCATATAAGCCGCCGCGCCTAAGTTGATGTAACGCCCGCCCATACCGGAGATATTCCCGTATATTTTGTCAATTTCCAGTGCTTCTTCCCACCGTTCCCGCGCCGTCTGGATGTCCCCGCTACGCATAGCAATCACGCCCAGATTATCTAAGATGGGGGCCGTTAGTCCCGTCGTGCTTTGATGTTTTCGAGCATAGGCCAACGCAGACTCGGAAACTTGGCGGGCGGCTTCCAGGTTGCCTTTACGCTCCATAATCAAGCCCAGATTCATCTTGATAGAAGCCATCGTGCGCTCTGCATTTATTTGCTGTGCGATGTCCAGCCCCATCTCGCATTTTTCCTGTGCTTCGTCATAACATCCCATGCGGATGAGCGTTGAACCCCACGACTGATAGGCTTCTGCTGTAGCAATACTCAGCATGGGGGTTACTTCGATACATTGTTGCGCGTAATAAATGGATTGTTCCCATTGGCTACTATGGTAATAAATACGGCTGAGGCGTGTGAGTAGCTCGCTCACTTTTTCTGACAAGTTTAGTGCGTAGGCTTTTTCCAGCGCAATTTGCAACCACTCAATATGAAAAGTCAAGGAACGCCGATTAACCATCAACGGGTGCGCGGTGCTGACTAAATCCACACACAGCGCGGATGCTTCTTCGCTGGTATCGACGCACAAACAGTCAAAAGCCTGTTGTACCTGCGCCCAACTGGACTCGAATTGTTCCAATGCACTGCTTACATAAGTCCCACCTGTATCATACAGATTTAATGCCAGTTGCAGGCGAGAAATATAGTAGCGTGCATGGCGTAATTGTGCCTGCGCTAACTGCTCCGCACGGAGCTTAAACATTTTAGCGATTCCCCTCTTTAAAAAGAATCGGTCTATGTTTGACATTATAATGTAATTTAATTCTCTGCGCGAACAAGCCGAAGACTGAAAGTTAAATTTTATTGCCGCCATACAGAAGGTCGGCGGCAATTAGCGTCATAGCCTAATCTGCGACTTGAGGATACGTGGTGTATTGCTCATAATTCTGCTGGAAGCGCCGTGCCAGGCTGAGTGCTTGCACTTCATAAGCGTTCGCGTCCGCCCATGTATTACGCGGATTCAGGACACGCTCCGGCACATCCGGGCATTTTGCCGGGATGCTCAGCCCGAAGTATGGCTCAACATCATAATCCTGTTTCTTCAATGTGCCATCCAGAATAGCATCCACGATAGCGCGGGTGTGCTTTAGCGCGATGCGCTCACCTTCGCCATAAGCCCCACCCGTCCAGCCCGTGTTGACCAGCCATACATCGACATTATGCGTTTGTATCCTCTGCTGTAACATCTGTGCATAGATTGTCGGATGCAGGGGCATAAAGGGCGCACCAAAACATGCGCTGAACGTCGCCTGTGGCTCTTTCACATGGGCTTCTGTCCCTGCTACTTTTGCCGTATAACCGTTTAGGAAGTATTGCACGGCTTGCTCCGGTGTGAGCTTGCTGACAGGGGGCAATACGCCGAAGGCATCCGCCGTCAAGAAGATAATATTTTGTGGATGTCCAGCGCGCCCAGTTTGGCTGGCGTTGGGGATAAAGTCAATTGGATAAGAACAACGTGTGTTTTCTGTGATGGTGTCGTCATCAAAATCAGGGTGTCCGGTATCATCATTCATAACGACATTTTCCAAAATCGTGCCGAAGCGTTGCGTCGTCGCGTAGATTTCCGGCTCACCTTCCGGCGAAAGGTGTATAGTCTTGGCATAGCATCCGCCCTCAAAGTTGAAAACACCCGCATCATCCCAACCGTGTTCATCATCACCAATCAACACGCGCCGGGCATCTGCGCTGAGCGTGGTCTTGCCTGTGCCACTCAGCCCGAAGAACACCGCAACATCACCATTTTCGCCAGCATTAGCAGAGCAATGCATCGGTAAGATACCTTGTTCCGGCAGATGATAGTTCATCACGCTGAAGATAGATTTTTTAATCTCTCCGGCGTAGTGTGTACCACCAATCAGCACCATGCGCTTGCTTAAATGTAGCAGGACAAATGCTTCGGAGCGTGTCTTGTCGATGGCAGGGTCGGCTTGCAAGCCGGGAACATGGATAACGGTGTAGTCCGGCTTAAAGCTGGCAAGTTCTTCATCCGGTGGCACAATGAACATATTCCGTGCAAACAGATTATGCCATGCCGTCGCGGTGATGACGCGCACCTTTAAGCGGGTGTGCGGGTCTGCACCGGCATAGCAATCCTGCACATAAACGGATTTTCCCTGGAAGTAACGTTCGGCCTTCTGGTAGAGCCAGCCAAAAGCATCTGGCTCGAATGGTTGATTAACCTTGCCCCAGTCAATACGGTCTTGTGTTTTCGGCTCATGCACGATGAAACGATCGTTAGGGGCGCGGCCGGTGTGTTTGCCTGTGTAAGCAACCAGCGCACCGTTTGAGGTAGCCTGTGCTTCACCATTGGCGATGGCGTGCGCGTGCAGTTCTTCTGTCGTCAGGTTGTGGTGAATCTCTGCAAGGTTACGCAGGCCGATATTGTGCAATTGCTGGTAACGCGATGGCATAGTCATAATCTCATGCTCTCCTTAATCAATATCTGAATGATGTGCCCTTGACTACGCCATTAAAAGACTAATCAAGGCAGTATGTTACAAGATGAGAGCGTCAAACAATCTCTCTTGTAGCCACAACCACGGCGATGAAGCCATCAATACAAACTCGGCAAAATAGCTACTGACTTCTAAGCAAGCAACGTATGTTGCGAGTCCAATAAATATATCCAGTCGTTTACTTTCAGGATGCGCTATCCTAAAGCCATAAAATACCAATGCATAGAAGTAGATTGAAAGCAATGATCTGAGTACTACCGACCCAAATATAAAATCAGATGGTGACACGGCGTATCCATTCGCAGAATATTCTGCAAACTCCGTAGGCATATAAAAACGCAACAAACTTGCCTCGTCTGTAATAGTTGGGTAAAGTGCTCTAAAGAGCCATGCTACAGCCAAGTTGACAATAAACATAAAAAATAAGCTCGTGACGAATACTGTTATTAATGCCTGGTAGTGTTCATCTCGGTTTACCCTAAAGTACGTATATGATAACCACGAAGCCAACAAAAACGGTAGAATGAGCGTGAGCAAATTTGTAAGTAAAACATCAATGATGTAGTACAACATCCCCTTGAAAAATGCTATACTAAGCGCGATATTTGCCCCATATAAATCAAAAGATAGCTTTATCAGAAAATAAATTGCGACAGCGCCAATTAACGCAATCCAGAAACGTCTGGGTGAAGCCCGGTACTTGATTTCGTCCCTGAAGATTGCATACTGAAAAAAAGCTAAGCCCACAACAGTCGTCAAGAAAGAAAGTAAAGTACCATGAATTGTCTGCGGTGGCTCAATTTCAACATAATCTACTTCCGAAAGTGGTTGTTCAGACATGCCATTTTTCCTATCGGTTTATATAGATGATAAGAACCAGCATAAGACAGTTCTGAACAACACGAAACCTCAATAAATAGGGGCAATTAATCCGCAGACATCGCGGGTTGCTGGTCGGTGAATTGCGCCGCTTCGGTGCTGTTATCCAGCGCGGTGGTGCTGGCCTGCCCCGCCGTGACCACCTGTTGCACAAGGTCAAAATACCCTGTGCCGACAAACGTCTGATGCTTCACCGCACGGTAGCCATCGGTACGAGCAAGTTCAAATTCGCGGTCTTGCAGTTTGGAATATGCCGTCATGCCACTATCACGATACCCCAGCGCCAGTTCAAACATAGCTGTATTCAAGGAATGGAAGCCTGCCAGTGTGATAAACTGGAATTTGTACCCCATCGCGCCTAACTCACGCTGGAATTTGGCAATCGTGCCGGCGTCCAGGTTGCGACTCCAGTTAAATGATGGCGAGCAGTTATACATCAGCATTTTGTTAGGGTATTCCGCACGGATGGCATCTGCAAAAGTACGCGCTTCGTCTAAATCCGGGTGGGAGGTTTCCATCCAAATCATATCGGCATATGGCGCATAAGCTAACCCGCGTGCAATGCAGGCTTCCATGCCATTGGTCACGCCGTAGAAGCCTTCGTTTGTGCGTTCACCCGTCAGGAATTTTTGGTCGCGTGTGTCAATATCACTCGTTAACAGGGTCGCGCTTTCCGCGTCTGTGCGGGCGATGATGAGTGTCGGTGTATCCAGCACATCCGCCGCCAATCGTGCGGCGATGAGCTTATTCACAAATTCACTGGTAGGCACAAGCACTTTCCCGCCCAGATGCCCGCATTTCTTCGCACTAGATAGCTGGTCTTCAAAATGCACACCCCCCACCCCCGCGACAATCATCCCTTTCATCAGTTCAAAGGCGTTCAGGTTGCCGCCAAAGCCAGCTTCGGCATCGGCCACCATAGGCGCAAAGTAGTACACACCTTCGCCATCATGTTTGCCATTCATATGCTGAATCTGGTCGGCACGCATCAGCGCATTGTTAATGCGTTCCACCAGGCGCGGCACACTATCCGCCGGATAAAGGCTCTGATCGGGGTACATCATGCTGGCGGTGTTGCCATCGGCGGCGACTTGCCAACCACTGATGTAAATGGCCTTCAAGCCCGCCTCGACCATCTGTACAGCCTGATTGCCCGTAATCGCACCCAGCGCGTTGACATAATCTTCCGTCTGGAGCAGTTGCCACAGGCGTTCGGCGGCCATACGTGCCAGCGTATATTCCACCTTGATTGTGCCGCGCAGACGTAACACATCCTGTGGAGAATAAGGCCGCGTGATGCCTGCCCAACGGGGATTGTTAATCCAGTCATGTTTTGTGGCAAGTTCAGTCGTGTGTTGCATGATTTATTTCTCCAAATTAATTAAGCTTATCAATTATTAAATGCAGACTATTAGCCAATGATTCAGCAATAGATGATAGTGCGGCAAAATTACCGCAAAACGCCCGTTTTAAGTTATGTGAACAAGCCGTTTATCCATCGGGCGTATAGGTGCGGCACGTCACACCCATAAGCCACCGGAGCAAAGAGTTTTTTTAAAGCGCAAAGAGTCCGTATGTTTCCTGCGGGACGTGCCCCGCACGCAATAAGCTATAAAAACAGTCGTTAGTCCTTAGGGATATACTGATAGTTTTAACTTTCTGCAATCCATCGGAAACCGAACTAACAGCCAAGAACCAACGACTAACGACTTACAAATACTCGTAAGCAGGCATAGTCAGGAATTCGGTAAACTCACGTTCGCGTATCATCCTGTCGAATAACTCTGCCGCCCGCGTGAAGTGCCCGTTATTAAAGCGTTCGTCCCCGACTTCCGCCTTAATCGCGTCCATTTCTTCTTCTAAAAATTGCCCGAATAACGCCGGTGTCACCGTGCGCCCATCGTCCAGCGTGGCGCGATGATGGAGCCATTGCCAAATCTGTGTTCGGCTGATTTCCGCCGTCGCCGCGTCTTCCATCAGGGAATAAAGCGGCACACATCCGTTTCCGCCAAGCCATGCTTCAACGTATTGAATACCCACTTTAAGATTCCAGCGTAGCCCCTGCTCGGTGATTGTGCCCTCGCTGGGCGTGAGCAAGTCGGCGGCAGTCACGTTCACATCGTCGCGCTGACGCGAAACCTGATTGGCCTGTGGCATATACTCGTTAAAGACCTTCAGCGCAGTTTCCACCAGACCGGGATGCGCGACCCACGTCCCGTCATGGCCGTTTTGCACCTCACGGAGCTTATCCTGCCGCACTTTCTCTAATGCTTTGGCGTTGGCTTCTGGGTCATCTTTAATCGGGATTTGCGCGGCCATCCCGCCCATCGCATGTGCGCCACGCTTGTGACAGGTCTTAATCACATGCAGGGAGTAATTCTGCATAAAAGGCACAGTCATCGTTACCTGTGCGCGGTCAGGCAGGACAAAAGCCGGGTCATTACGGAATTTTTTGATATAGCTGAAGATATAATCCCAACGGCCACAGTTCAGCCCGGCGGAATGGTCACGCAGTTCATACAGGATTTCTTCTGTTTCAAACGCGGCAAGGATGGTTTCAATCAACACAGTGGCTTTGATTGTGCCGCGTGGGATATTGAGTTCATCCTGTGCCATGTTGAAGATGTCGTTCCACAAGCGTGCTTCAAGGTGGCTTTCCAGCTTGGGCAGATAAAAATAGGGCGCACTACCACGATCAACTAATTCTTGCGCGTTGTGGAAAAAATAAAGCCCAAAGTCGAAGATACCACCGGGAACGGGTTTACCATCTACAAGGAAGTGTTTCTCGTCCAGGTGCCACCCACGCGGACGCACCATCAACACCGCGATTTCATCGTTCAGCTTGTAGGATTTTGCGCGGGCTTCATCGTAGAACGTAATCGTGCGGCGTACAGCATCGCGCAGGTTAATTTGCCCCTGCACCATGCTATCCCATGTGGGCGAATTTGAATCTTCAAAGTCTGTCATGAAGACCTTAGCGCCGCTATTTAGCGCATTAATCACCATTTTTCGGTCTGTCGGCCCGGTGATTTCCACACGGCGGTCTTGCAAATCCGGCAATACAGGGGCGACTTGCCACGTTGCATCTTCACGGATGTGGCGTGTCTCCGGCAGAAAATCCGGCCTTTCGCCAGCGTCAATACGGCTTTGACGTTCCGCACGCGTTTGCATGAGTTCGTCGCGGCGAATGGTGAAGTTCCGCGCCAGCTTAGCGATAAAGTTCTGCGCTTCCGGCGTCAGGATTTGCGCGTATTCCGGCGTTACTGCCGCGCTGATATGAATTGCTTGGGTTGTTGTCGTCATTCGTCGTCCTTTTACGGTCTGTTAGACAGAGTGTACGAAGCCGTCCTCACATCTATCAGGATGAGAGTAAACCAGCTTATACAGTTAGTGTACAGAATGGAGTTTATACAATCAACGCGGCAAAAGCCGTTACGATTATTTTCCGGTAAAAGACGAGAAGTTGAAGTAAAGACATCAGTTTATTTCCCTTAAGTTGGTGCATCTGCTTCTTAGAGATGTCTAAAGATTACTTTACCAACTGACTTTTTTACACCGCATTGTGAAGGAAATAACGAGTTAGTTTTTGGACAGTCTGTAGGAATGATAGTTTTTGCCTAGTCTTTGGGAGGCGCTTCGTCGGGCATATCATCACGGTCTTCCAGCGTCGTCACGTCATCCGGGCTGATTGTTACCATGTCGTCTGGCTCATTGTGTGACATCTGCACAGATGGGAAATTGACCAGATTAATGCGTATGCCGGAAATATCAATCTTAGGCGTCATGTCAAGCTCATATTCGCCCTGCGCGGTTTTGCGTGCCAGCCACAGACCAAGCAGGCTGAAGCCGCCACCAAACAGCACATAAAGCGGGATATAAAGCAGGTTAAAGTTCTGGACAGCCTGCACAACACCCAGCATAGCGATAAGCCCGCCAATGGTCTGTCCGATACCAAAGATAATCGCGGAGACCCCTGTAAATTGGAAGCGCTTAAAACGACGAGTATCAAAGGTCGCCCGTCGCGTGATAATATCCTTCACACCCACCAAAACAGCCGGGATATAAACCAGCATACACAACCCGGAACATAAATAGACGATAAACGCGCTCATGCCTGACCTTTCATTTCGTAACATCATTGGTGGATAAGCAAACGTCTTATTTGTATCAGGAAACACCGCGCTCTACCAGCCAATCATGGATTTTGCGGGCAGTTTGGGCTTGGGTGCGTTCCATCATCAAATTATGCGCCTGGTCAGCAATTTCGATGTAATCCGCGCCATAATAAGCGGCTGAACGCCGTTGCCCTGCCGCAGAAACCACCGTGTCTTTTTCCGGCGCGACCCATAACAACGGGGTTTTGACGTTTTGCGGCGGCGACCAGAACGGCGGGTTATGATGAAACGGCGCTAACAAGGATTCTCCACCTAATTTAGCGTGTAAATCCACTGGTTTGATGGTCGCATCGTGGGAGATGAGCTTCTGTGCGGCGCGGTAAGGGGTACGCATCCAGGGTGTAGCATTCCACGTCAGTGTGCTGAGGAACAAGCCAAACGGGTCTTGTTTTAAGAGCAACGGCAGGCCATCTTTTAAGGCACTATCATGTACCATCGACGCCAGCAAGACAGCGGCAGGCAAATCATCCGCGACATGCTTTAAATACCATTGGATTAAGCCCCCACCCATGCTATGGCCGATGATCACCGGCTTAACTGGTAAGCGGTCTACCTCCGCCTTGAGGAAGGCCAAATAATAATCCATCGTACACCGCCATAACGGACGCTGTGTGAACGACCCGGAATGACCGGGCAAACTATGGGCATGGACTTCCCAGCCCCACTCCGCAAAGAGCGCCCCCCATGCATCCCAACACCATGCGCCATGCCACATACCATGCTGGAGTAAAAGCGGAGTCTTGATGCGGCGATTATGTGGTGTATAAACCACTCGCTCGATGCCGTCTTCTATCGTCTGGCGCACACTGTAAAATTCGTGCTCCATGCGGCGCTCAAACTGAAGACCGCGCGGGGACTGGTTGACCGTTGTTTGCAGGGTGCGTCCGGGTTTGGCATTTGCCAGGATGACAAGCGCGGTTAATGTTTGCAGGCGCAGGTTCGCACCGTAGAGGCGTAACAGCATTTTTAACATAGCAAACAATCCTCGTTTATTCAGTCAACCCATCAACTATAGCGCGAATCGGCTACAATGGCACATAGCGCAGGACTAGCCGCTTACGTTACAATGGTCTCAATTGAGGGAAGTTAAGCACAACGGGATAGGAAGACGACCATATGCCACGCATCGCAAACCGCGTTATGCCCTTTGGGACGACGATTTTTACAGAGATAAACCAACTTGCGACACAATACAATGCGGTCAATCTTGGGCAAGGCAAGCCAGATTTTGACGGCCCCGCCGAAATTGTCGAAGCACTGATGGCGGCAGTTGAAAGCGGCCAACATAACCAGTATGCACCCGGCCCGGGCATCCCGGCTATCCGGCACGGAATCGCCCATCACGCAGAAAAGAACTACGGCTTGCACGTCAACCCGGATGGCGGCGTGATGGTCACGCCGGGCGCTACAGAGGCCATCTTCGCGGCGGTGATGGGTTTAGTGGATGCTGGCGATGAAGTTATCATCATTGAACCCTACTTCGACAGCTACGCGCCAACCATCCTGATGGCAGGGGCAAAACCGGTCTATGTATCGCTCCACGCGCCAGATTGGACGTTTGACGAGAGCGAACTACGCGCCGCGTTTAATGCTCATACCCGCGCCATCATCCTGAATACGCCTCATAACCCCACCGGGCGCGTCTTTACCCATGCGGAACTGACGCTTATTTCAGAACTATGCCTGGCATATGATGTAACCGTCATCAGCGATGAAGTGTACGAACATCTTATTTTTGGTGAGGCTGTTCACATCCCGATTGCGACATTGCCGGGCATGTTCGAGCGTACTATCACCATCGGGAGTGCCGGGAAATCCTTCGGCATGACAGGCTGGAAGGTCGGTTGGCTGTATGGCGACCCGGCGCTCGTCAAGGGCGTGTGGCAAGCGCACCAATACATCGCTTTTACCACCAACCACCCGGCACAGGCCGCCGTCGCCCACGCCTTTAGTATGGGTGAGGATTATTACACCGCCTATCGAAAATTGTACGCCGCTAAAAGAGAGCGCATCCTTAGCGCATTAGAAGCCGCCGGACTCCGTTATACTGCGCCACAGGGCACATACTTCGTCACGGCGGATTTTAGCGCGGTGTTTGACGGTGACGACATGGCCTTTGCACGTTATATGGCGCAGGAAATCGGTGTGGCCGTTATCCCGTCAAGCCCATTTTATAGCGCAGACCATAAATACATGGCGGCTAACTATGCTCGTTTTTCCTTCGCCAAGCACGATGAACAGATTGACGAAGCCGCCCGGCGAATGCTAAAGCTACGCGCTTAACTGAATTTCGCACGGGCTTTTGTGGCGAGGCGGTCTACGCGCTCATTGTGGGCGTTACCGGCATGGCCTTTAACCCATTGCCATTTGATTTGATGTCGCTCTGTGGCGGCGTGCAGACGTTGCCATAAATCCTTGTTTTTAACCGGCTGGCGGTTACTGGTCTGCCAGCCGTTTTTAACCCATTTACGTATCCATTCCGTGATGCCTTTTTGGATGTAGACACTGTCTGTATACAGTGTGACCTCACAAGGTTCTGCCAGAGCTTCCAGCGCTTCGATAGCGGCAGTCAGTTCCATCTGATTGTTAGTGGTATCCTTCGCGCCGCCGCTCAACTCTCGTTGATGTTCACCGTAGATGAGCAACGCCCCCCAACCGCCCGGCCCGGGATTCGGCTTACAGCCGCCGTCAGTGTAGATGATAATAGGTTTCAAATCACTTCCTCCGTAACAAATTTGTACATTTTAACGTATTCTATCATTAAGTGATGAACGCTATTTAGT
>DAIMZF010000049.1:0-22090 GCA_036734085.1 Aggregatilineales bacterium | reverse complement strand
TTTAGCTCGTGGTGGATGTCTAGCTCTGTACGACGGAAAGCGACCTTGATAATCTCCGCAACATCCTGCGTATCTTCTACGATCAGCATTTTGGGCTTTTGTTCGTTCATAAAATGCGGCCTCATCCATTCGCAATGTACATATGTCATTTTCGTTATGTCTTGCTTCCATAATACACCAAATTCTGGTCTTTATAGCCGTCTTATAAACTTTCGTATATAAGAGTTAGAAAAGCCAAACATTGATGAATAGCCGTCACTGCGAGAAGGTGGTACATTTACTCCATATATAGCCCATCTCACAACAGGTTAAAGTCTATGAGCCATGTATTCATCAGCTATAGCAAGCAGGATATGGATTTTGTGCGCTATCTGCGTTCGCGTTTGGTATCCGCCGGGTTAACGGTGTGGATGGACGAAGAAATTGAACTTAGCGGGCGTTGGTGGCAGACCATTGAAGCCAACATTAATAGCTGTGCGGCGTTTGTCGTCGTTATGTCGCCGGAAGCCCTGCAATCGGACTGGGTAGAGCGTGAAATCCTCTGTGCGGAAAAAGGCCGCAAGCCACTCTTTCCGGTGTTGTTCAAAGGGGACGTATGGAGCCGACTTGCCAACATCCAAGCGGAGGACATGCGTAAAGGGCTTGCCGCCGTGCCGACGACGCGCTTTATCAACGGCCTTAAGATGTATTGTGCGCCGTCGTTCACACGCCAGATTGCGCTGAATATCGTGGCAGGGGACATCATGGATGTGACGGCTGATGTAGCCGCATTTAAATATGCCCAACGGCACTACGGCGCGGACGAACACGCCGCCATCCGCCTGACACACATTGCCGGATACTCCGCCACTGAACTCAGCCCGGAGCGCGGCGATTATACGATTGTGGATACCAAAGAAACGTTCGGCGCACGCAACGCGCTCTTTGTCGGCATGACGCGCCTTCGCTACATCAGCTATCGCTATCTGCAAGATTTTGGCCGCGATGTCTTGAGGATACTCAAGGAAGATTTGCCGGAAGCTGAACATTTAGCGATGACTATTCATGGGCCGAACTTCGGCCTGGACGAAGGCGAAGCCTTGCTTTCGCAGTTCAACGGCTATCTGGAGGCCATTTATAACGGTATGGTATCGCCCCGCTTACGGCAGATTACCATTGTGGAACTTTCGCCCAAACGCGCCCAACGGCTACGGCAGGCACTACAAGCCTATCTGCAAGACCACGACTTTGACGGACTCTCACAGCAGGGCAAAGACGATGACTGGCAGGTGATTATCTCGCCGCCGAAAGACAAAGTTGTGGCCTATTCCCCTGTGACGACTCCCCAGCGCCAACGCACAAACGCACTGGTCATCATGCCGGATGGTGAAGAAGCAGACGACATCTTTTATTATGGTATTCAGGGCGCGGTGCATTCACGCGGCTTGTTGTGTGAGCGCCAATCTGCCGACCCCAGCTACCTGGATAGTGAAATGCTGGAAACAATCCGTGCGGAAGTGGATAATGCCGCCGTCGTCATCGCGGATTTAACACAAGGCGACCCTTACATTTTGCTCCAGGTAGGGTATGCGTGGGGGCGGGGCTTGCCCGTTATCCTCATCTCCGCAGAGGAACTACCGGAGCATTTCCGCAGTGGGCATTACATCATCTATTCCCGCATCCGGGAGCTAGAATCGCGCTTAACCGAGATATTGGAGACTTTGCAGGCGGGCGGTATCGTGTAAAATGTAACCCCGCTTTTGGGGGGTATTCTTTTGTGATAATGATGATAGAATATATGTTCTCAAAATATGACGAGGAGCAATCGGCATGAGCTATCAACAAACAATTATCGTGGGCAATCTCGGCCAAGACCCAGAAATGCGGTTTTTGCCCAGTGGGACGCCAGTTTGTAATTTAAACGTTGCCGTCAGTGAACGTTGGTCAGATCGTCAATCCGGCGAGAAGCGCGAAAAAACGACATGGTTCCGCGTGGCTGTGTTTGGCGCACAGGCGGAAACCTGCGCGAAGTATCTCGCAAAGGGGCGGCAGGTTATGGTCATCGGCACGGTGGAAGCCCGCGCTTATATGAACAATAGCGGCGAAGCGGCGGCCTCTTTGGAACTGCGGGCGCGTGATGTGCGCTTCCTGAGTAGTGGCGGGACGGGTGGCTCCGGCGGAGACTCCGGCAATTACAACGACGATTACAACCAGTCCCCGCCAGGTGATATGGGCGATATTCCGTTTTAGGCCAGCTTTAATCCAGCCAGCCTGCTAGGGCAAAAAACCCGTAATGCGGACGATTTCGCCCGTAATACGGGTGCGCCCTTGTGGGCCGATGATGGGGCGTCCGGGTGTGCCTTGCCCAACAGACACATACAATGCGCCCTGATGATAAGTAATGTTTGTTGGCGCATCCAACCCACTTGCCAGTCGGCGGGGTGCGCCTTCTACCGGGTACATCGTCACGCGGCCACTATAACGCGGATACCCGCCGGCATCCGGCGGTGCGTCCGGGTCTAACAACGGGAAGTCTCTTGGCATCACGGCGGCAGGCCAACCTGTTGCCAACTCCACGACATAAATATTGCCTGCTTCGTCTATCGCCACATCTACCGCCGCCGTTAGCCCGGTGATTTCTTCTGTCCATTCCCCTGTAGCCGGGTTTAACCGGGCGATGAGCGCCTCTTGTGGCATGTAGGCAATCACCGTGTCGTAATAATCCCGGATTTGCCCGGAGAACAACGCCACCAGTAAATCCCCTGTGATGGGGTCATGGGCAAGGCCAGCAGGCACGGATTGCTGACCGCTTGCCAACACCGGAAAGACCGCCACCCGTGTGACCTCACCGCTCAACGTCACCGCGCTGATGGTATTCAGCCCACTTTCCGCCACATACAACAATTCAGTATTCGCGTCATAGACGATGGCGTTCATCGTGGCGTTGCGGACGACGACCTCATAGCGGCGATATTCTGGTGCAGGCGTCAGGCCGAAGATGGCGATTCCACGCGGGCGACCATCCGCGATATATCCTTCTGCCGGGTCATCCTGTGTAAAGAAGATGCGCCCATCTTCCAACAGGATTAAATCCCCCAAGCCGCCGACTTCATCCTGCCCCGTGCCGAACTGCGTTAAGCCGTTGTAGCTCCCCACACAGCAGAATATCGTCGTGCGTTCGTCGTACAAGCCGTCATTGTCGCTATCCGCCATGATGCGGATGTAGCCGCCGCGTTGCGGATTGCCTGCGCCGTCACCATTCCCGGCTTCCGCGACAATCAGCCGCCCATCCGGTAACACAGCGATCCCGCGTGGATTGCGTAGACCTGTAGCAATGACTTCAACCGTTGCCGCATCTGTGATAACGTCATCGGCGGGCGCTTGCGTTGCTTGGGCGGAGGTCATCGCCGGGACAAGCGGCATAACCAGCAGGGATAACCATAAAAAACAGGCGAGTCTCATCAAAGACTGACCTGTAAGGGGTAAATGTTGGCGCATAGAGGATGTTCCTATCGTGACGAATTTTCCATCACATCTTAACATCTGCGGATGCGCCTAGCCACAACATCATCCAGGAATGGCTCTATCGCTAATGTTCCTTGCTTGGCCTGACTGGATTAATCCAACTAGATTTTAATCCAACTGAACAAGGCGGTTGATGTTGTGTTTTACCGCATAGATGGCCGCCTCTGCACGGTTGCTGACGCTGATTTTTGATAGCACACTGCTGACGTAGTTCCGCACAGTGCCTTCCCCCAAAAACAGGCGCATAGCAATCTGGCGGTTGGTGAGTCCTTGCGCGACCAACGCTAACACCGCTAATTCCTGCTGGGTTAAATCGCTAAAGGCGCTGGCGTCTTCCGCACGGTTGGCCTCGCGCACTTTCTCGAACACGGTCTGCGTCATGGTGGGGTCGAGCGTGCCTTCCCCCTGGCTCACGCGCTCAACGGCCTGCAATAGCTCATCACTGCCGATGCGCTTAAGTACATAACCGGATGCGCCCGCGTCGATAGCGGCCAATAGTAATTCATCCTCTGCATAAGAAGTCAGCATCACGACGCGGCAACCTTCCACCGTTTGCACGATTTTACGGCAGGCATCTATGCCAGAAAGTCCCGGCATCCGTATATCCAACACGGCGACTTCCGGGTGATGCTCCTGTGCTTTGGTGACTGCCTCTTCGCCTGTTTCTGCTTCTGCCACCACACGGAAGCCTTCACGAGTCTCTAACAGGGCTTTTAGCCCGGCACGCACAACAGCATGGTCGTCTGCTATCAATATCCTAACCATCTTTAACTTCACCTCTATCGTCTGCCATCTCTCAGGAATTCTTATTTTACAGTATGCCTCAAAAGCTGTTACATGACACGTATCATCAGTTTATCGTGACGTATATGCTTAGACGTTGCTTAGGGAGCATGGCATAATAACTTTACCGAACTATGTTAGGAGACATCAATGAATGTCAAGGACATCATGACGCGCACGCCAGCCACAATCCGCCATGATGCGACGTTGGCCGACGCGCTAAAAACCATGCACGATGTCGGCTGTCGGCATTTACCCGTTATCAGCCGGGAGGAGCATCTCATCGGCATTGTGAGCGATAGAGACTGCCGACTGGCGTTGAATTCCCCACATATTATGCGTGAACGCTGGCAGGACGAAGAAATCATCCACCAAACCCGAGTCGCGGCGATTATGTCCCCTGCGCCCATTATCGTAGAAGCGAGCTACCCCGCACACGAGGCGGCGCGGCTGATGCTGGAACATAAGATCAGCGCGTTACCGGTCATGCGCGGGGAAACACTCATCGGCATTGTGACCACCAGTGATATTATGATGGCTTTCATCAACGCCCAAAAGCGCGATGCACAATTCCTGCCTGATGATGGCAAGGCAACTTCTTAAGCGGGCTGGGCTCCTGGTGTTACCGGGTCAGGCGGTTCTTCCGGCATGATTAATGTGACCTGCCCTTTTTCATTTTCCACCAATTCAACGTTGTGGTCGCGTTTTCCTAACGTATCGTATACATAAAGCTCCCGCCATAAAATCACCAAGATGGCTAAAATCGGCACGGCCAGAATGATGCCGAAGAAGCCCAAAGAGGCCGCCGCAATCAACTGGAACGGGAACACAATCCCCGCCGGGATGTTCAACTGGTTTTTAATCACGTTGGGGGAGATTAGCTTGCCGTCTATCTCATTGACCAGCCAGTATAAAATACCTGCCGGGATGATCTTCACCGGGTCTACAACCGCCGTGAACAACAATATCGGGAATAACCCAATATAGTAGCCCACATTGGGGATGAACGATGCTAACCCGGCAATCACGCCCAGCGCAACCACATTCGGAATCCCTAAAATCAGCCCATGCACCACGATGATAGATGTGGTGGTAAACGCAATAGAGACTGACAACGCCCCCATCCAGCCGATAACGGCGGCTTGAATTTTGTTGATAATTTCCACCACGCGCAATTCGCGGCTTTTGGGCACTAAGGCGACAATGGGGCGATAGTATACTAACGGGTCAAACAGCAGATAGCTGGTAATCAGCACGATAAACGTAAAATTTGCCAACACACTGCCGACAAAACTTCCGATACCACCCAAGACAGGCAATGCAGATTGTACGATGCGCCCAAAGTTTAATGAGATATTGCGCGTGTTTTCCCGGTTGCCGCCCTCATCCCCTAGCACTTCATCCAATGTGGTAGCGAATAAGCTGTTGTAATCTTCTACGGTGAACTCCGGCAAATATTGCCCGACTTCCGGCGTATCGTTGCGGAAGTTATCGTAGCTTTCCACCAATTGTTGTACTGCATCCGGCAGGCTGTTAATCAGGTTGCGCCCTTGCGAGATGAATGGCGGGACAACAACAAAGACAATGAGGATAAGCGAGACAAGCACGCTGGCAAGCGTGGCGCTGACGGCTAAACCTTTGCTTAACCCCAGCCGCCGGAAGCGCAAAATGAGGTTATGCAGGCCAACGGATAACACCCAGCAGGTGAAGACTAACAGCAAAATGCCGGATAGCTCCACGATGGCGACGACCAGAAAAAATGTGATGATGATGATGGTAATGAGCGTCACTGAACGACGCACAAAATCCCCGTAAGACATCTGCCTTGATCCCCCTGTATAGTTTGGTTGGTCTAATCGTCGCTTGGCCGTTAATCCGCCGGATAGCCCAGTTCGATTGCCTGCGCGTAATCCTGCGCGGCGTTGTCTTCATCGTCTAAGGCCTGGTATACGCCCGCCCGATTGTAATAGGCAATGGCGGAAGTCGGGTCTAGCGTGATGGCGAGCGAAAAATCACTTAAGGCTGTAGTGTAATTCGCTTGGCGATAATGCGCCAATCCACGATTAACGTAAGCGGTAACATAGGCGTCGTCTTGCGCGATAGCGGCGGCAAAATCCGCGATGGCTTCTTCGTATTGCTCTAACGTCAGGTAAGCCACGCCCCGACTGTTATAGTGGAAGGCGTCCGGCTGATGCTGGATGGCGGCGGCATAATCCGCTAACGCGGCGTCGTAGTTTGCACGCCGGAAGTAGACTAAAGCGCGGTTGTGGTAGGCTGCGGCGTAATCGTCCGCCAGGCGGATGGCACGCGCATAATCTACCAGTGCGGCCAGGCTATTGCCTATATCCGCATACAGGTTGCCTCTATCAAAAAACACAGGGAAGAAGGTCGGGTCGAGGGTTGCGGCCTGGTCGTAATAGGTAAACGCGGTGGTTGTATCTCCCTGCAAATCCACCAGACGGGCGCGATGATACCATACAATCGCGGAGTCAGGGGCAAGCTCAACGGCCTGTGTGATGTCGGCGTTGGCGGCCTCTAAATCCCGGCGGGAATAAGCCAACCGTGCGCGGAAGGCATACGCCAGCGCGGAGTCCGGCTCTAGCAACAGGGCTTGCTCGATGTCCGCGTCGGCGGCTTCAAAGTCGCGTTGAATACGATAGATCGAACTGCGATAGATGTAAGCCAGTGCGGAGTCCGACCCGGTATCAATGAGGGCGGTCAGGTTGGTTAGACTGTCGTCATAATAGCCTAGCCAATAACGATGAATTACGTCTTCCAGTATAACCAGGTCACTTTCGGTCTCTTGTGCGTTGGCGATGACGGGCACGAGACATAATAACAGGATAATGGCTAAAAATGCTTTCATGATGCGATGTCCTTTGTATGATAAGTCTGCCCGGCAGGGTTCAAGCGCGTGACCGGGTAGCCGAGTTCTTCCGCGACGATGTAATCCGCTTCTGCACGGTCAAGGTCGCCCAATAATTCATAGATTCGCCCCCGCCGGAAGTACAACTCCGCATTATCCGGGCGGATGTCAATAGCGCGGGTGAAGCTAGCCAGCGCATTGGTGAACTGGCGCAGTTCAATGTAAGTAAATGCCAGGTTTTGTAACGGCGCAAAGTAGGCTGTATCCAGTTGTGCGGCGCGTTCATAATCCGCGATGGCGGCGTCATAATCGCCTAAAAATTCGTATGCCAGCCCGCGATTATTATAGTTCGGCGCGAAATCCGGTGCGAATTGAATAGCGATGTCGTAATCCGCGATGGCTTTATGATATTCGCCGCGTGTCAGATATAAAATCGCCCGGCTGGTATAGACAATGCTGGATTGAGGTGCAAGCTGGCGGGCACGGTTGGCATCCGCAAAGGCGCGGGCGTAATCATCGCTGATGTTTAACCATAGGCGCGATCGAAGCGCATAGGCCAGCGCGGAATCGGGCATGAGTGCGAGTGCCTGGTCAAAATCCGCCCGTGCCTCCGCATAGCGGCCCAGTGCGCGGTAGAGTGCGCCGCGATAGGCATAGGCATCTGCGAAGTCCGGGTCGGCTTCGATGGCCGCATTCAGCGCCGCAAGCGCGATGTCATCATCTGCCCGCCAGTAGGCCATCACACCGGTTTCGTATTGTTCTTGTGGGGTCGGTGGGGCAGTGGGTGCATCATCATCTTGCGCGGATGCAACGCCCGCCCACAGCAACCAACACATCAGCAGGGCGACTATCGCGCTGGTTTTCATCCGGGAATATGTCCTTAATCTGGGTTGGGTGGTTGTCTGCTTGGGAACTTATGACTTCTTCGCGGCGGCTTCATCTAAATGCTTTTGGGCAAGGCGCAGGGCTTCTTCGTAGGTTGCGACGGCGGTTGTGTTCTTCACGGATTTAGGGTAGATGCGGTTAAGCATGTTAAACATCAATTCCATAAAGCGCCCCATGCCAATGAGAATGTTCTGTAGTGGAAGATGTGTGCCTTCAACGTCGGCGGCTTTCTCCGACATGCTGGTTAACCGTGATGGGGGCGTTGCACTGGCACGCATATCCACCACTGTAACAAAGTCGTGTTTAATGGTGTTGGTCATCGCTCTGCTTTCGTCCAGCATCCGGCTGTAGTCCGCGAGTTCCCATGTGCCTTCAAACGTAATCATCAGGATGGTTTTTTCTGGGTTATGCCATTTGATTGATATTGCCATCTGTTAAATTCCCCTCATATATTTCAATATGCTCTAATTTTAACCTAATTTAAGGCTAATACCATAAAACAATGTCGTTATATGCATTAAAATAGCACTATAGTTTGACAATCCTAACAGGAAAGATACTCATGACAAACGCTGAACAGATACAGACGCAGGAAGAAATCCCGGAGGGCGGCTTACGCCGCTGGATTATGAACCATGATGATAGCTGGTGGTTCATCGTGCCGTATATTGGGCTGGCGGTTGTCCTCAGCATTGTGCTGAGTCTGTTTTGGCTGGTGGTCGTGGTGATGGTGCATGTCGGGCTGGAGATGATGCGCCAATGGTACATCAAGCCCGGCCTGACTGGTGTGATTGCCCGGACTTTATGGGAAGTTAAGCTGGATATTGCGCTGGTTTTGTTCGCGCTGGTGCTTTCACTTTATATGGAACTAACGCTGGGGGTGTTGGGCATTGGCAACGCGGCACGGGCGGGGGCGCTGGCAGGCTCGCGGGTGCTGGTGCTTCAACGTGTGTTGCGGGCTATTCTGCTTTCACTAGATGACATGGCACAGGTTGCGCGGGTGCTGATGCGGCGTAAAGGCCAGAAGAACAGTGAAGACGACGAAGAAGCCCCGCCGGAAGTCGCCTCCACATGGACGAGTAACTGGTCACGCGGCGATGCCTTCACGGTGGGCTTTGGTGCGGTGTGCATCCTGCTGATTTTAACCGCACCGATCATCACAGAGCATACGCCCGGCTCTACACTGGCGACACTCATCAGCGAATTACAGCCTTTCCCTGATGGCGGCGGCATAGATGTGACGGATTTAGATTAATCAGCCGGGCATTGCGCCATGCGCTCCCTACATCACGCGGTAATTGCGGTCGTTCAGGTAAAGCACCATCACGGCTTTTCCGGCTTCTGGCAGATAGTTGTCTGTCAGGTCGTCGCGGCTCTGCGCGATTGTGCCGGAAAAAACCCGCCCGCTTTTAGGCGAGGTGAACTGATACCAGACCGTGACGATATATTCTTTACCTTGCGGGCCAGGCCGGGTTTCGCCGTGTGACTTGACCACTTCGCCCTGGATAAGCCTGCCTTGCCGCTTGAGCGCAAAGCGCCGCCAGAACCAATAGCCCGCGCCTAGCAAAATCCCATTGATGGAAAGCATCACGCTGATGACCAGGATTAAACTGCCGGTGACTTGATTTTCCGCATCAAGTAGCGCGTTGATGACAAGCATATTCAGCGCAATCATCGGCAGGATGAACAGCACCAACACCGCAAACACCACGCCGATGAGGTAATCCGGCGGGCGTTGCTCGCCACCTTCTACAAAGCCTGCATTAAATGGGTCTATCACAAACACATTATTTATTTTCATCTGTAGATGCCTCTGTTTAATGACTAAACTACGGCGGGAATAAACGCCCATCGCCTGCTATAATTAAAATAGATGTTACACCCGAATACAGACCTATAAAATGCTTATTTTTTAAGGAGTAGATATGGCTACCCCCCCGGTGGATGTACAAAAATACGGTCAAAGCATCTGGATAGACAACATTCAGCGCCGGTTGTTGACTGATGGCACGTTCCAACGTTTGATTGACGCGCAAGGCGTGGTAGGCGTTACGTCAAACCCGGCGATCTTCCAAAAGGCGATAGGCAACTCCGAAGACTATGACGAGACAATCGGCGGCTTGCTGGATTTAGATGCCGAGAGTATTTATGAGCGCCTTGCGGTGCAGGACATCCAAGCGGCAACGGATATCTTCCGCCCGGTGTACGACCGGACAAACGGGCGCGATGGTTACGTCAGCCTGGAAGTCTCCCCGACCTTAGCCCACGATACCGAAGGCACGATTAAAGAGGCTCGGCGATTATTCGACACCGTAGACCGCCCCAATGTGATGATCAAGATTCCGGCCACGCAAGCGGGAATCCCGGCCATTGAAGCCAGCATCGCGGACGGCATTAACGTTAATGTGACGCTGATTTTTAGTGTGACGAACTATATCCAGGTGGCGGAAGCCTACATCAACGGGCTGGAAAAACGTCAGGCGGCGGGCAAAAGTGTGGCAAACATCGCATCCGTAGCGAGTTTCTTCCTCAGCCGCATTGATACAATGGTGGACAAAATCCTGGAGAACAACATCCATGCCGCCAAAGTTCAGGGGGATATGGGGCGTGTGCAGGCCAATAACAAGCTACTCGGTCAGGCCGCCATCGCTAACGCGAAGTTGGCTTACAAACGCTTTATGGAATTATTCTATGGGGATCGCTTTAGTGCTTTAGCGGCGGCAGGTGCGGTGGCACAAAGGCCGTTATGGGCGTCCACCGGGACGAAAAACCCGGCTTACCCCGATACAAAATATGTAGATACACTCATCGGGCGGGACACGGTGAATACCCTGCCGCCGGACACACTGGATGCCTTCAGCGATCACGGCACAGTAGCCGGAGAGACCATCCTTGATGATGTGGATGAAGTAGAAACCCTGCTGGACATGCTGGCGGAAGTCGGCGTGGATATGGATGAAGTGACCAAGCGCCTACAGGATGACGGCGTAGAGGCTTTCGTCAAAGCGTTTGAAGAACTGATTAACCAGGTGGAAGCCAAACGCCTGATGCTTGACCATCATACGCCCAACCGCCAACGCGCCGCGCTCGGCATTTATGCCCAATCCTACAAAGCCGCGCTCCGTAAACTGGGCGATGATTTCTTCAACGGGCGCTTGTGGAACCATGACGGTAGTCTGTGGAAGAACAACGGGCCGGTTATCACCAAGATTCAAAATCGGCTGGGCTGGCTGGATGTACGCCAGACGATTAACGTAGAGCAGGTGAAAGACTTCCAATCGCAGATAAAAGACGCTGGATGGAAGCACGTTGTTCTGCTGGGCATGGGCGGCAGTAGCCTTGCGCCGGAAGTCCTGATGAATACCTTTGGCAATGCGGAAGGCTTCCCGGCGCTCCTGGTGCTGGATAGCACCAATCCGGCGCAAATCAAACGGGTGGAAGACCAACTTCAGCTTGAGAAGACATTGTTTATCGTAGCCAGTAAATCCGGCACGACGGTAGAAACCAAGTCCTTTTATGAATACTTCTATGAGCGCACCGGGCGCAATGGGGCGCAGTTTATCGCCATCACCGATGCGGACACCTACATGGAAGAAGTCGCCACGCAAGCCGGATTCTTGAAAATCTTTATCAATCCGTCGGACATTGGCGGACGTTACAGCGCCTTAAGCTACTTCGGCTTAGTGCCTGCCGCGATGATAGGCATGGATATTGACCGCTTCTGGCAGGCCGCCGGAGAGATGATTTCCATGTGTGCGGAAGGCGTGACCGATGAAGCCAATCCCGGCCTGGCATTGGGCGCTTTAATCGGCGCACTGGGCAAGGAAGGCCGCGATAAGCTCACGATCTTTGCGAGTCCATCCATTGCCAGCTTCGGCCATTGGGTAGAGCAACTGGTCGCGGAGAGTGTGGGCAAAGAGGGCAAAGGCATTGTGCCTGTCGTCGGGGATGTCGTGGGGCGTCCTGGTGAATACAACAGTGACCGCTTGTTTGTCTACCTTAAAGTAGAGGGTGATCCCGGCAATACCAGCACGGATTCTGGCGTGCGTGCCTTGCGCGAAGCCGGGCATCCGCGTGTGACATTGCGGCTGGATGATACTTACGCGCTGGCGGGTGAGTTCTTCCGGTGGGAGTACGCCACGGCGGTAGCTGGCAAGATGTACGCCATCAACCCATTTGATGAACCAAACGTGACCGAGAGCAAAGATAACACCAATCGTCTGCTGAAGCACTACATCGACAACGGCGCATTGCCCGCAACAGAGCCATTTATCACGGGAGAGAGCATCGACCTGTATCTTAATGAGGATACACTTTCCCCCTTGCGGGAGCTATGCGACGCGCACGGCTACAACATCAAAAGCCGCACGGAGTTATTGGCCGCACAGTTTATCGGCACGGTGGCCGGAGATTACTTCGGTATTCTGGCTTACCTACCGCAAACACGAGAAATCCAGGATGCGCTCGACCATGTGCGCCGTCGGCTTCGGCAGGTGACCAAGCGGGCGGTTACGCTGGGGTATGGGCCGCGCTTCCTGCATAGTACCGGGCAATTGCACAAGGGCGGCGCGAATAACGGCATATTCATCCAGATTACGTCGGAACATCCGCATGATATTGAAATTCCCGGCCAGCCCTATACTTTTGGTGTGTTATCTTCCGCACAGGCCGCCGGAGATTTAGAAGCTCTGCAAACGCACAAGCGTCGCGCCCTGCGCCTGCACCTTAAAGGCGGCATCGCGGATGGGCTGGATAAGCTGTTGGCGGCTATCAACTTTGTGGATGACCGCCGTAGTTAAATTCACTGACCTTTAGCAACCCCGCCTCTGCCGGAAATACGGCTCTGGCATGTGACAGCAGTAAAATAAATTGCCTTCACAATGGGGGTGGATGAATAGAGCAGATAATCCACCCTCATCGTGATGACCTGTTTTTTGTAAAAGGATTATTTTTATGACAATCGGTAAAATTGTTACCATCGAGCGCCATATTCTGGAGCAACAGAAGCTCTATCCCGGTGCGACAGGCACGTTTACCAGTATGCTATATGACTTGGCGATGGCGGGCAAAATCATCTCGCGGGAGACGAATCGCGCCGGGTTAGCAGACATCATCGGCGCGGCGGGTGCATTGAACATTCACGGGGAACGTCAGCAAAAGCTGGATGTCTTCGCGGATGAAATCATCTACAAAATGAACGACCACACCGGGCGTTTATGCGCGATGGCGTCCGAAGAACACGACGAAATTTTAGCCATCCCCCCCCACTATGACACAGGCAAGTATGTTCTGCTCTATGACCCACTCGATGGTTCATCAAACATTGATGTAAACGTGAGCATCGGCACGATTTTTTCTATTCATCGCAAGGTGACGACCGGCGCACAGGGCACGATTAAAGATGTGTTGCAGGCCGGGCATAAGTTGGTCGCGGCAGGATACATCGTGTATGGCTCTAGCACGATGATGGTGTATTCCACCGGGCAGGGTGTACACGGCTTCACGTTGGACAACAGCGTGGGGGAGTTCCTGCTCAGTCACCCGGATATTAAAATCCCAGCGATAGCCAAATACTACAGCGTGAATCATGGCTACGAAAAATACTGGACGCCCGGCGTCCGCCGTTATGTGAAGTGGCTACAGGGCATTTATGGCGAAGGCCGCGAACCGTTGGCAAACCGCTATATCGGCTCACTGGTGGCGGATTTTCACCGTAATCTTTTGCGGGGTGGGGTGTTCCTGTATCCGCCGGACTCACGCGATGCAGATACCTATAAGGGCAAGCTCCGCTTGATGTACGAAGCGCAGGCGCTAGCCTTCATCGCACGTCAGGCAGGCGGATACGCCTCTGACGGCGCGGGGGATGTGCTGGACATTGACCCCCACGATTTACACCAGCGCGTGCCCTTGTTCATCGGCAACCGGGAGCTTGTGCTAAAAGCAGAGGAATTCATCCGTGAGAGTGATGAGGAATGGTTAAAGCAATATCTCCCATTCCGGCGCGGAGAAATCCCGGTAGAGCGCGTCCGCGCCCATGCTCACGCCACGACGGGCGTTCACCCTAAATCCACATGATATGATAGGGACGGGCAGATTCATCAATCGCCCGTCCCCATCCGTGTTTCACACTACAAAAGGTTAAAGCTGTTATCCCGTTACCGGGACGCGGCTTAAATCGCCCGTGATGCGCCCGAAGTTCCCCGCAGACCAGCCCACCACATTCCCATAGCGTATTTGAAGCCAGGCATTGTTCGCCGTGCGCCCAATAATCTCCACCGTGGCGTTAAACGGAATAACGCTCAGTTCATCGGCGTCAGTACTTGGCGCGGCGCGGATTCTCAGCCGGGCGCTGGTGGTATAGGCGAATTCAAACGTCGGCGCGACTTGCCCCCCGCTTGAGGGGACATCACCGGAGACGCTCACAAAGCGGGCAGATACCCATGCGTCACGTTCCCCAAAGCGGATGCGATACCAGCCGTTAGCCTCTCCCAACACGGTATACGGCTCGTTGAGTGAGATGATTCCGAGTACCCGTGAATTTGCTGTCGGCTCCTGGCGGACGTTCAAGCGTCCTACGTTAGCACGGAGTGTGGCCTGACCGCTTGGTGGTGGCGCATCCGCCGCCGGAGGTGTGCCTGCCGTGCCGCGCAGGAAGGCTGCATCCCAATAGACGCCGTTCGGGTTACTGGGGAAGTCTTGTGTGGCGAACAAAAATAGCGTGACCGTGCTTCCGGCGGCGACGGTGTTTACAGTCGGCGTAGACCAATTACTGCGTACATCGGTTTGTGCCCATGTGATGCCAGGTGCAAACGGATTTGTGCCGCCGTTGGGGTCGATACCCACACGGGCGATGCCGGTGGAACCTTCAATGAGTGCCCACGCGCCACCGGTCACGGGCGTGCCGGGTGCAACGTTCACTTGCTGGTAGATGTACGCGGTGAATGTGCCGCCGCCGCGTGCAATGTGATAAGACCGGAAGCCATCGACTTTAATCGGCCCGATGTGCGGCAACCCGGTGGGGTGGATGTTCTGCCATGATTCATTACGTGGTGATTGAATCACGCCGCCGCCCCAGCCTTGCGGCACGGCCACATAAACGGCGGGGTTGGTCGCGTCGAAGCTAATCGGCGTGAAGACATCACTATCAAAACTAGGGTTGACGAGTAAATTATCCTGCGCGGAGGCGGTGAGGCTGATGCTGAACGTCGCTACCAGCGCGAGCAAACCCATCAACACGGCACGAGTGTAAAATCTTCTCATGGTGATATTCCTTTGCTATCGTTTAAGAACATCTTACCAGAGTTAACCCGTATTAAGCTGACGATTAACCTATGCACTAGGTACGGCAGAGCAGGGCGCGGATGCCTTCTATCTGGTGGCGTAGCCCGGAATCGTGGCATACGTCTTCCGCCACTTTGTTACACCCGTGTAGCACGGTGGTATGGCTTCGCCCGAAGATGTCGCCAATTTGCGGCAGGCTAAGGTCGGTAAATTCCCGTGCTAGGTACATGGCAACCTGCCGGGCAGTGTTGATGCGTCCGGTGCGGCTTTTGCCTGTTAAATCATCCGTATGCACGTCAAAGTGTTGGGCGGTAGCCTCTATGACATCGTCAATGGTGGCGCGTTTTGGCCCGTGCTGGCGCGGCAGGTCAAAACGGCGGATGGTGTGTTCTGCGCTGGCGATGGTGACATCCTCCGTGCTGAGCTTGGCCTTAGCGACAATCTGGTTAAACATGCCTTCTAACTCGCGCACGTTGTTTTGTGCCTTCTGTGCAATGAAGTTTAGCACGCTGGCCTCTAGCGGTACGTCGCGCTCAACAGACCACATCTCTAGCAGTGCGATGCGTGCTTCATAATCAAGCGGCTGAACATCCGTTACCAGCCCGCCCGCAAAACGCGAGCATAGACGGTCTTCAAGCAGGGTAAGCTCGCTTGGATGACGGTCTGAGGCGATGACGATTTGCTTGTTAAACGTAGAAAGCGCGTTAAATGTATGGAAGAATTCTTCCTGTGTGCTGTCCTTGCCTGCGATGAACTGCACATCATCCACAATCAGCACATCCACACTGCGGTATTTCTCGCGGAACATAGCCGTTGTCTTGTTGCGGATAGACGCGATAAGGTCATTGGTGAAGACCTCCGACGGGATGTAGAGCGCAACCAGCCCTTTAGCAATGCACGCATGGGCGATGGCCTGAAGCAGATGTGTTTTGCCTAAACCAACACCACCATAGACGAAGAACGGGTTATAGTTGCGTCCTGGCGCTTCTACGACTGCGCGTGCGGCTTCGTAAGCGATGCGGTTGCCATTGGTCACGATGAATCGCTCGAAGTGGCATCGCGGGTTTAATTCGCTTTCTGGCAGGGCGGCGCGTTGCGGGCGCTGAACCATAAGATGCAATGGCTCGCGCACCTCTAAATCCGCTTGTTGGGCAAGTAGGCGGAATAGCGGCATCTCCTCATCTTCGGGCTGGGCAGGCGGCACGTAGACCTCAAAGCGGAGTTCTACATCATAGCCGCACGCATCGGATAGCACACGCCGCACGTTCCGATAAAGCCGATGCTGGAGCATATCGCGCATGATGTTGTTCTTGACGCCCATCACATACAGTTTGTCGTCTTCTTCTGCACGCAAAAAGACCACACCCTTAATCCACGTATCAAACGTGGGGCGGTCGAATTGCAATTGCAATTGACTGTATGCAATGTTCCAGGCGTCCTGCGCGTTCACTTTCTCACCATTGTTTCCTTAATGGGCGCATAGGAAATTAAAGCCATAGGTGGCTAGATAACCGTAACCGCCCCCGTTTCAAAAGGGTTATGATTTAGTTGTTTTTTTGGGTTTAAAGTCCCGTAAACACAGGTCTTGCCTGCGGCGATGTGGCTCGACCTCATGTGGTTTACATAGTATATCCGATGTAACCGATTCACTCAACATGATTCAGCACGAGTCTGGAAAATTTTAAGGTTGGGATAAATTTGCCCATTTTTCTTAACAAGTTGGTCATAATATCGCGTTTTTATATAGACTTAAGTGCAAGGCTAACTAAGTGTATTTTTCCAAAATGCGGGATAATGTGGGATATTATATCCCAAAATAACCCAATCTGTTTGATGAAACGAATATATTATGATTATTGATGATGACAATCAGCTTTTTTAACATTGCGAAAAGTTTTTACACAATTTGGGATAAATGGCAGGAAATTTGATGAGAAATTCTAACAGTACAACAGTACCAAAGCGTAGACTCGGGTTAATTTTGCATGTACAATGTCAAAAACAATATGTTTTTCATAGTTTAACCGGCCACAATGTGTGGGGGGTCGCGTAGAACAACTTGGAAACTAACTTGCAAAACAAACATTGATAGAGAAGGTGACAAGTAATGACTGAACAACATGATGAGACCCTCGACTACTACGACCCAGATCGCCCCGACGTAATTAAAGTTTCCGCTCGGTCACGGTCTACGGCGGTTGCGGGAGCAATTGCCGGTGTCATCCGCGAACATCGCTTTGCGGAAGTACAGGCAATTGGCGCAGGTGCGGTCAACCAGGCTGTTAAGGCCATGGCAATCGCGCGGGGTTATCTGGAACGGGATAACCTGGACATTATGTTCCTGCCGCATTTTACCGAAGTAGAGATTGACGGGCAGGAACGCACGGCTGTTCGCTTTCAGGTAGAAATTCGCCAGTAAAGCAAACAAGCCACTTGAATAAAAACATGAGGGAGCGCCACGCGCTCCCTTTTTTGTAATTTATTGCTCCCCTGTAACACCTTCAAAAAAGCTGACCGCCATCTCGCCCAATGCGCCCACCGCATAACCGCCCTCTTGCACATAGAGCGTCGGTAGGTTGAGTCCGGCAATCATCGCGCCGATGCGGGTATAACTGGGCATGTCCAGCAAAAATTGTGCCATCGGGTCACCCCTGTAAGTATCGAACCCTAGCGAGATAACCAATGCACCCGGCGCATAAGCACGGATTTTTGACAGTGCCTGCGTCAATGTTGCCACATAGCCCGCTTCATCTGTGCCGAAGGGTAGCGGATAGTTAATGTTTAGTCCTTCTGCGGATGCACCGCCGCGCTCGTCTGCATAGCCGCAATAATACGGATACTCTAACGCTGGCTCGGCATGGATAGAGATAACCAGTACGTCCGGGTCATCCCAGAAGATGTCCTGTGTGCCGTTGCCGTGATGATAGTCAATATCCAGCACGGCAACTTTGCCCAGTGCTTTTAAGGTATTGGCGGCGATGGCGGCGTTATTCAGGTAGCAGTAGCCACCCATAAAGGCACGTCCGGCATGGTGGCCGGGCGGACGGCATAGCGCATATACACGCGAAACGCCGTCACACACGGCTAACGCACCTGCATAGGCCACCGATGCGGAATGATGGACGGCGTTCCATGTGCCCGGCCCGATGGGGCTAGTATTGTCGTAGATGTAAAAATCGCCCCGTTGCGGGGTGTTCTGCGCTACATAGCGCGGCGGGAAGGTTTGCTCATAGTAGTATAAATCATCCCCTGTGAGCATATCCGCCAGACCGTAAGTAGCAAAATCCGCACGGACGAGTTCCGGCGCGTGGGCGCTGGTGTGTTGCAGATAAGCCAGCATGGGCGCGGCGTGTGTTCGCTGGATTTCTTCCAACGGAATAGTTTGCTCTGTAGGGCGCAGATGAACCAGCCCGGCGTTTTGCAACGCCATGCGGATAGCGTCCACACGGGCGGCGGATTCAAAATAGGGCACATTGCGCCCGTGTAGTTGCTCCAATGGCGGGCTGTGGCTGGCGTGGTGATGGTTGTCAAACGTCAAAATAGGTGTGGGCATTCTGGCTTTCCTTATCAAGCGTTGTTGGATGTTACAATTTATTAGTTTAAAATCACACATGGCCTTTTAAAAGCCTTAGAAAAATCTTGAGAGCTTCCAGATTGATTAAAATAAAGCTGGAATAATTAAGTACAACGAGCGTTAAGCCATGATTATGTAAATATGCGGTACAATATGGGACGTACACTAAACCAGTCGCCAAAAACACCCAAAAAAACAAATATGAACCGAATTGAACGCATTCTACACAAGTTAGCTCTACGTTACACGCCGCATATCGCGTCGCCCAACGGCGTACAATCCCATTCCGCCCACAATGCGACCAACCGCGTTTATGGCCTTGCCCAAAAGTTAGCCAATAATGGCATTTTGGTCATTGTGGCAGAAACACCGCCGGAACTCATCGCGCAACAACGGGTATTGGTCGGTGATTGGATTGATGGCTATGTGCATCTGTACGACATTATGACGAAGGTCTTGTTCCCTATGCGCTCCGAACTGACCGCGTTTTATGCCGATGACGAGACCAATAACCCGTCTGTGGTGGTCATCAACGGGGCCGCCGCGCCGGTTTTAGCCTGTTTTGGGCGTTTCATCGTGCCGTATGTCGGCCTGCGCCAGAAGCGCCGCCCGTATAAAGAAGATGAGATTGACGACGTGCTGAATGCCGCGCTGGATATGCTGGAAGCAGGCGATTTATCGCACCGGGTCTACAAAGCCCTGCATTCTGCATCCGCGAATGCGCTTAAGCAGATTATGAACGCGCAAGTCCAACAAACGGCATTGACGGACTTCGACACCAATTTATTAGGCATCGTCCGGCGACATGGCAGTACACAACCGTTCTCCACGCCGCCGTCTGACCTACCAGAGCAGGCCAAGCGTCAGGAGCCGTTGCAGTTGGAAGAACTGGACAGCGACGAACCAGATACACCGACAGAGAATATGTTCCGCGTGGATGTGCCGTTTAAACGGCCTAAGCGGATGCCACCTGTGCCGCCCCTGCCCAAACGGGAAGGTGATGCACCCGACGACAACCCGCAATAATCCGCCGGGCGACCAACCCCGCCTAATACGAGAGGAAAACAGGCGTGAGCGACGAAAACCCGCAAATAACCCTCCTCCGGCAGATACGCTTAGCCCTGCGCCAGGAGGACTTCCCGGCGGCCATTGGTTATCTACAGCAGGTCGTCACTTTGGCGCAGGCGGATGGTGACATCAGCGCGATGGGGCGGCATCTGGGCAATCTGGCGCTCATCTACCACCGCCTCAACCAACCGGATGCCGCGCTGCAACATTTTCAGTCTGCATTGGCGTGTGCGCGGCAGGATGAAGACAAACTGACTGAAAGCGGCTTGCTGGGCAACATCGGCAACATTTACCGCGAACTCGGTCAGCCGAATGAAGCGATTGACTATCTGGTGCAGGCGTTGCAAATCGCGGAGCAGATGGGAGATACACGCGGGCGCGGCGTCTGGCTGAGTAATCTCGGCTTGCTGTACGATGATGTCCAGCGTCCGCACGACGCGGTTAACTTTCATACGCAAGCTGTGGAGATTGCGCGGGCGTTGAACGATAGGCGCGGGTTGTCTTCCCGGCTGGGTAATTTGGGGAATAGCTATGTCGGCATCGGTGATTTAGGCAATGCGCTAGCACACTTTGAGGAAGCCATTATTCTATTGCGCGATGTGGGCGAAACGAAAGAACTGGCGGAACGGCTGGGCATACTGGGCAACATCCGCGTTGCCCTAAGCCAGCAGGAGCCGCATAATGCCAAAACGCATCTGCGTGGAGCCTTCAATAATTACCGCGAAACGCTGGAAATCGCCCGCCGCATGGGGGATAAACATTCCGAAGCGTTGCTGATGCGGAGCATTGGCAATGTGCTATTAACGCTGGATGACCAACGCCGCGCCGCGCAATACTTCCGGGCGGCATTGGCCGGGTTCGCCGCGCTCAACATGAACGCAGAGCGCGACGAGATACAGGCTTTACTCCAGCAGATGACACGCTAGAAGCCAATCACCGAATAGGGGTCAACCGGTACATAGTTGTTCCCCTGCCGTGATCGCACTTCAAAGTGCAGGTGCGGCCCGCTGGAATTCCCCGTGCTACCCACCTGCCCGATGACTTCCCCAGAGGCTACAAATTGCCCACAACCCACAGACGGCTGACCGACCATGTGTGCATAAACTGTCAGCGTCGGGCCATGCACGATAGCGACCATGTAACCATAACCGAAGTCATTCCAGCCGGAGAAGACAACACGACCTCCGTTAGCCGCACGAATGGCTGTTCCAACAGGCGCGGCCAGGTCTAGGCCGGGATGATACCCCGCGAAGCCGCGTATAAATCGGTAGTTTGCCCCTGCTAATGGATTGCTCCAGAAGGACGCACCCTCCGCGACTTGCGCCGCGCACGAGCCAGCCTGCCCGTTCTGGAAGCTCACGCGGAATACCGCATCTTGCCCCTGTGCGCCGCCAGTACTGCCACCGGTCTGCCCGGGCACATCCTCGATAATCTCAATAGCGGCAGGCCATACCACATCAAATGACACGCCACCGGGAACAAAAATATAGGTTCCATCAGAAGGTATGTCATCTGGCGCAAAGTCGCGCAAGGTGGGGTTATAGGGTGAATCCAGAATGATGAATGGGTCATCCACGCCATAAAGCTCGGCATATTCCCGGAAGCTCCGCAAAGAGCCAGTGGCTTGAAAGTATACGCCGTCCTCCGGTGGGATGTTCAGCACATCGCCGGGACGCAGAAAACGCTGGATAATCTCCCGCGAATTTGACCACGCGATTGAATCCGTACTCAGGCTAAAACGCTCCGCGATGCTGTTGATTGTATCGTTTTCCGCGACAGTATAGCGTATCATCTCGCTACGCGGACGGTCTGGGATAATCGTGAAGGGGTCTAGCGGAAGGTCAATGCCTTGCCCGATATTCTGCGCGGCGATGATAGGCTGCGCGAGCAGGGCGGCGGCGGCTTCCGGGTCGAGCGTGGGCAGAACCCCCGCGATGCTCGGCGCGGATTGCTCATCAATAGGCGCTTGCGTCGGTGCATCAGTCGGCATGAGGACGATTGCTTCATCCTCTGTTTCGTCATCACCCGTGCTGGCATCGTCTGTTTCTGCGATGCTGTCGTTGTTTTGTTCTGTTTGTTCTGTGCTGATGTCCGCAACATCCGCAACGATGGCGGGTTGCTCCGGTGCA
>DAIMZF010000048.1:16518-22098 GCA_036734085.1 Aggregatilineales bacterium | reverse complement strand
CGGCTACGGATGAAGTCAATCACTTCATTGGGGAATGTGCCATAGCCGACTAAATCGCCCAGACAATAGAGGTTATTTAGCCCGCGTGTGTTGATGTCCTCAAAGACGGCCTGAAGCGCGGGTAAATTGCCGTGAATATCGCCGAAGATGGTTATTTGATCGTTCAAGTTGGTTTGTCCTTCCTAGAAAAGTTCCTACCCTATAATATATCAATTCTATTTGAAATAAAACAGGGTTTACACAGGACAAAGTTGATGATTTCCCGCTATCAACGAAAGGCCATCGTGCCATCATCCAGCCTGCCGAAGCGCATGGTCATTAAATCCAGAATGTAATTCTGGTGTACCTTCCAAGGTTTTTTAGACCCCTGACCGGGCAGTTCCGCCAATGCCCGTTGAACATAACCGGACGTGAAATTGACGGCGGGTTCATCCTGTATGGAAGGGTCATCGCGGCGGGGGATGCATTGGGTGTAGCCGTGTTTGTCCATGTATTTCAGCAGGCGGCATACATATTCGGATGTGAGTTCACACTTGAGCGTCCATGAAGCGTTGGTATAGCCGAAGGCCAGCGCCATGTTGGGCACGTCGCTAAACATCATGCCCTTGTAGGCGATGAGCTTAGAAAGAGTGACGCTTTCGCCATCTATGCGGATGTCGATGCCTTTCATCAGGCGCATCACCAGCCCGGTTGCCGTGACGATAATATCCGCCGGTAATACCTGCCCGGAACGCAAGCGCACGCCGTCGGGCGTGAAGCCTTCGATGTGGTCAGTCACGACGGACGCCTTGCCGGATTTAATCGCTTTGAACAGGTCGGAATCCGGCACAAGGCATAGCCGTTGATCCCAGGGATTGTAATGAGGGGTGAAGTGCGTTTCCACGTCATAGCCCGCGCCTAATTCCTGCCGCACCAGCTTGATTAAGTTGCGCTTGGTGGTCTGTGGAAAGCGGCGCGACATGATGTAGGAGAACATGGTCAGCAGAATGGCCTTCCAGCGTGCGAAAAGATAACTTACACGCTCTGGCAAAAACCGCCGCAGGGTGTTGGTCAGGCCGTCTTCCGCAGGCATGGAGAAGATATAGGAGGGTGAACGCTGTAGCATGGTGACATGGGCGGCGCGATCGGTCATCGCGGGGACGAGTGTTACGGCGGTCGCGCCACTGCCGACGACAATTACCTGTTTGTCGGCATAATCCAACGTTTGCGGCCACTTTTGCGGATGTATAATCTGGCCTTCAAAACGCTCTATATCGTCCCATGCGGGGGTGTAGCCATCGTCGTAATCATAGTAGCCTGTACACATATAGAGGAAGCGGCAAGTCAGGGTGATGATGCCCTGTGCGGTCTGCGCTTCAACCGTCCATAGGGAATCTGCTGATGACCACGACGCGGAACACATCTTATGCCCGAAGCGAATGTGCTGGTCGATGTTGTATTCTGCGGCAGTTTCGCGGATGTAAGACAGGATAGCGGGGCCGTCCGCGATGGCTTTGGGGTCTTGCCAGGGACGGAAGCGATACCCGAGTGTGTACATATCAGAATCCGAGCGCACACCCGGATAGCGGAATAAATCCCATGTGCCGCCGATGGCGTCGCGTGCTTCCAGCAGGGCGTAGGTTTTGCGGGGGAAGTGGTGTTGGATGTAATAAGCCGCCCCAATGCCGGAAAGCCCAGCGCCGACAATCAATACATCAAGATGTTCCATAACCATTTTCCTCTAAAATATTTATTCCTGAGCGTAATTTTCTCACAATCCGCGCATAACTTCCAATGGGTTTGGGGATGATGTATCGTATGCAGACCACAAGCCACTTGACAAAACACAGCTTTATCGTAAAATTACGATATGAATACAAAACAAGCAGATAAAACCTACAACCTGACTTTGCAGGAAGAACGCCTGACGCACATCATGAAGGCGTTGGGACACCCGGCACGGATGCAAATTATGCGCTACCTCAGCCAGAACCCGCAATGTTTTACGGGGGATATTGTGGAGGTGTTGCCGCTTGCACAGGCGACGGTTTCTCAACATCTTAAGGTGTTGCGGGATGCGGGGTTAATCTGTGGGACGATTGAAGGCCCGGCCACCAGCTATTGCCTGTGTGATGTAACGGTGGCATGGCTTAAAGAGACGTTCAGCACGCTGTTTTAAACCCTTTTTTTTGCTGTCTATATCGTATTTTTACGATAAAACAATCTATTGAGGAGCAGACCTTATGACAAATTTACCTGTCGCCGTCATCGGCGCTGGCCCGGTGGGGTTGGCCGCCGTCGCACATTTGCTGGAACGTGGCGAAACGCCCATCGTGTTTGAAGCAGGCGCGGAAGTGGGCGCGAACGTCCGCGATTGGGCGCACGTCCGCATGTTTTCGCCGTGGCAGTTCACGGTGGATGGCGCGACTGTGCGTCTGCTGGAAAAACACGGTTGGCACATGCCCGCCGCCGATGCCCTGCCCACTGGCGGCGAACTGGTGGAAGATTATCTGCTCCCCTTCGCACAACTGCCGGAAGTGCGCGAACACATCCACCTAAACGCACGGGTGATGGCCGTTAGCCGCCGGGATGTAGACAAGATGAAGGATAACGGGCGGGAGGATGCGCCGTTTGTCCTGCATATCGCCTATGCGGATGGGCGCGAAGCCATCATCGAAGCCCGCGCCGTGATTGACGCCTCCGGCACATGGCAACAGCCTAACCCGCTTGGCGCGGGAGGCTTGCCCGCCATCGGGGAAAAGCGGCACAAGGAGCGCATCGCGTATGGCATCCCGGATATTGTGGGCACGGCAAGCGACCGTTACGCTAACCAGCGCGTGATGGTGGTGGGCAGTGGACATTCCGCGATTAATGCCCTGCTGGAACTGGCGGACTTACAGCGCGACTATCCCGACACACAAATCCTGTGGGCAATGCGTGGCACAAACCTGGCGCGGGTGTTTGGTGGCGGGGAAGATGATGCACTCCCGGCGCGGGGCGCACTGGGAAGCCGGATTGAGGCGCACATCCGGCAGGGGGACATCCACATGCTGACACCGTTCCGCGTGCGCGAAATCCAAGCGGCGGACTCCGGGCAGGCGGGAATCAACGTCATCGGGGAAACACCGGACGGCGTGCAGACGGTGACGGTGGACGAGATTGTCACGGCGACGGGGGCACGCCCGGAACTGACCCTGCTCCGCGAATTGCGGCTAGAGCTTGACTCATCGCTGGAAAGCACGCGCACCTTAGCGCCGATGATTGACCCAAACCTGCACTCCTGCGGCACTGTGCCACCGCACGGTGAAGCGGAATTGCGCCACCCGGAAAAGGACTTTTACATCGTGGGCATGAAGAGCTATGGCCGTGCGCCGACCTTCCTGCTGGCGACAGGCTACGAACAGGTGCGGTCTGTGGTGGCGGCGCTGGTGGGAGATTTTGAGGCGGCGCGGGATGTCCGGCTGGTACTGCCGGAAACAGGCGTGTGCAATACCAATCTAGGCGGCGGCGGGGATGCGTGCTGTAGCCCGGCATCAGCGACGAGAGCATCGGCGACGACCATCAATTTTGACGCCATCCTGACTAAAGGGTAAACCCTGACCTAAGGGTAAACGTCAGGAACGCGGTTGCGTAAAGTGGGCAATCTATCTATGATAAACAGACAGGGCACGATGCGTCGTCGCCCTGTTTGCGTTGAGGGATGGTTTAAAAGTTGGCTTAAAGTTTAGCCTAAGGTTTAATGATTCTTCACAAGTTTAAACGGAAATATAACAATTTGCAGATACGATTTTATACATCTTTGACGTATGATAGCGATTATCCGCATTGTTTTTTCCTTCGCATCAACACAAGTGTATCTGCATAAAGCAAGTAGAGTAGAGAGTCTAATAAGTTATCCATGTACATCGATCCAAAGTTTTTTGAAATGACGTTTGAGGCTGTCGGTGTGCGTAATTCGCAGAAGCGCCTCAAGAGCTTAATCGCAGATCAAGCTGTGGAGCCGCTGAATCACTTCCAGGATGAGCTACATTATAACTTCGAGCTTGTGGCGGAGATTTTGATGAAGCGCATCGCCAAAGTGATTGGCTTTTGGTGCCAGCACAAACACGACCCCATCGCGCCGCAAATCGGCCAGATGATGAGCGAAATCACGAATTCCGCCAAGAATGACGTTTCTTTGGGCGACTTTTACAAGAGCGAAGTGAAGGCGGCCATCTATAACCTTGCGCCGATGCTGGCGCTGGAAGTGCCGGACACGTTTACAATCTCTACGGATGAGCTAGAGTACGTCCTGCTGGAGTTGGAGGAGAAGTACGAGGCGGGGGAATTCGGCCAGAACCCCAGCGACGGCGAAGACGAAGACAGCGACACCGATTATAACGACTACTACGAAGTTGAAGACGCGCCCGCCAGCAACGGACGCGCCATGAACGAGCGTTTTTCCAGAACAGAGCGCGCGCCAGCGTTCGGGCAGAAGGCCGCGCCCCAGTCAGAGGCAGAGCCGGTCATCACGTCAACGCGCCCGCGTAGCATCCCACAGCGTAGCCGTGACCGCGCGATTGTGTCTACGCGCCCGGTGGAACAGGTGATTGAGGTATCGCAACCTAAAAACGTGATGAACATGACGTTGACAATCACGGTTGACCAGGCGTGGAGCTTAATCTATGGCTTGATTGGGTATCCAAGTGATTATGTGCAGAATACCCTGCTCCCGCGCTGGCAGAACGCGCCGGAAGCGTTCGACAAAGATCGCCGCTTTTTGTACGGGCTGTTTATCGACACATTGCGTAACGCCGCCGGGTTGCAGAGTATTTCCGGGAATTTGCGCTTTGCTGACCGCGACATGACGATTGACCAACTGTGGGCGCATTACTTCACGGATTTATCGCAGAACATCGCGCCGCAGTTGGCATCGGCCAAGTTACAAACGTCCGCGAATGAGACATGGCTTTCTCGGTTCCGTAAGGGACTCAGCAAAGATTTTGGCAATATGTCAATCATCTGGATGGTGACGCTGGGGATTGCGCTTATCTTCGACGGGCTGACGACGTACATCTCGCTTGACCAAACGCCGATGGAAACGAATCTGGTCTTGTTGTTCTCGTTCCTCATCACGGCGCTCTTCCAGATTGCCGACCAACTGGTGATTAACTATCGTAAGCGGGAATTTGAAGCGGAGGCGCTTTCTGCTAAATTCCGCGCCCAGTTCGAGCGATTGAGCCGGGCGGTGGAAGAACTGGACGTATTGAGCGACTCTTACGTGCAGTTGACGATGGAGAAATCCAAAGCAAACGCCAACTGGAAAGCGACGGAAGACAACCGCAGAATGTCGCGGCGCGGGCGGTTTTGGTCTGCGCGGATTGCGGATATTAACGTGATTGTGACGGCTTACGGCTTTTCGTTTTTGTTCCTCAACTCCGCAGAGCCGATGCAGGCCATCTTCGAGCAGATGGATTTTATCCTGTCCAGCCAATGGGAAAGACTGGATGTGTGGGTGTTCCTGATGGTGGGGTTGGCGGTCACGGTGTCGTTTGTGGTGAACACGGCGCAACGTACCGAAATTCTGGGCTGGTCGATGCGGCGCATGAAAAACGAAGTTTA
>DAIMZF010000048.1:9001-16418 GCA_036734085.1 Aggregatilineales bacterium | reverse complement strand
AATCTCGCGGCTGATGCTCAAGCCTAAGCCTGTGCCGCGAATGTGGCTGGTGGTGGTGGCGCGGAAGAAGGGCGTAAAAATCTTGTCTAAATCCGCCGGGCTGATGCCATACCCAGTGTCGCAAACCTCCAGGTAGACCGCGCCATTGTTGTACATCTTCACGGTAATTACCCCGCCCTCTGCCGTGTAGTTAATGGCATTGGTGATGAGGTTGGATAGTACCTGGCCGATGCGGTCGGGGTCGGCATAGACGGTTAGCGGAGTGTCGTTGACCTCCGCATATAGTTGAATTTGTCGGTCTTGTGCCTCCGGCTGGTGCATCTGCACGGCGTCTATCGCCATGCGTTGTAACACGATGTTCCGCCGCCGTAGCTGGATGATGCCGTTTTCAAAGCGGGAGACATCCAGCAAATCCTCTACAAGACGGTTTAAACGGTCTACGGACTGGCTGAAGCTGTCGAAGTGTTCCAGCAGGCGCGCCGGGTCGCGTTGCATCATGAAGATACGCATATTAAGACTTGTGAGGGGGGAGCGTAGCTCGTGGCTGGCGTTGGCGATGAAGCGCGTCTTCTGCGCTTCCAGTTCTTTTTCCGTGCTGATGTCGCGCACGATGGTGACGGTCTGCATGTGGTCGGAGTCGATGGCGCTCATGGTGATTCCGGCTTCAAAGGTTGTGCCATCATTGCGCTGTATGGTGGCTTCCCCACGCCAGACGCCGACTTGCGTTAAGCGGTCACGGACTTCGTGCCAATCCCACTGGTGGCGGCTTTGGATGGGGAAGAGTGTATCAATGGTGGTGTTGATGAGTTGGTAAGGGGCGTAGCCCGTCATGGCGCTGAGGGTGGCATTGGCAAAGCGGATGTGGGCTTCTTCCGCATAGAGGATGCCTTCGCCCGTGCCATCCAGAATACCCTGCAAAAAACGCCGTTCGCGGTCTAACTCGGTGGTGCGTTTGGCGACACGATGCTCTAGCTCTGCGGTGCGGTTGGCATTGCGAATGGCGATGCTGGCCTGGTCTGCAAAAGATTGCAGACGTTGTAAATGCTCCTCTTTAAATGTATTGGGCTGATGGCTGTCTACATTAATCACGCCGATAAATTCGCCCTGATGCAGGATAGGCACACCCATATACCCACGAATGCTTATTGTGTGTTCAAACTTTGTCCATTCTTCATCCTGGTAAACATCCGCGATGATCACCCCCGTGTGCGACTCAATCATGTGGCGCATGAATTTATCTGTACGGACATCCAGCCCGAACTGTATAAGTTCATCGTGCATGGCCGGGTCAAACCCGCGATGGCGGATAATCTGCGCGATGTGATTGGTGACCAACATGATAGAGGCAGAGTCGTGGGGGACAAGTCGCGGCAGGTTGTTGAGCATGGTATCCAGCACATCATCAAGGCCAAGCGATGAATTGAGCGCGGCGACAATCTCGCGTTGGGCGTCGATGATGGCGAGTTGCTGACGGCGGGCGAGGTCTGCATGGTGGCGTTCTATATAGGCGGCCAGCACGTTAGCGACGGATTGCAAAAAGTTGATGTCGTCCATTTTGAACGGGGCTTTTTGCTGGCTGTAGACCTCCAGCAAGCCGATGATGCGTGTGTGTGTGTGCAAGGCCACGCACAAGCCGCCGCGCATCCCGGCCTGGTAAACGTCGCTGGTGTGGTAGCGCGGGTCGGTGGTCATGTCTTCGATGATGACTGTTTCGCCACGTCGCATCACATCCATCATTAAAATGGTGGGCGGGGCGGCGGTGGGGGCGCTGGCTTCGGCTTGCGGCCAGCTTGCACAATGGTTGAAGTGCGGCGCGGCATCCGTGTGGAAGACCTCGTAAATACGGATTGTGTTCACGTCTGTTAAGCCGTGATACATGAGCATGGCGGCATCCGTCAGCAAATCATCCTGTGTGCGCGAGTCGTAGAGCGCACGCTGGCCGAGCGCGGAGACAATGGCTTGCTGTAGGGCGTGTTGGTACAGAGCTTTTTCGCGGTGGCGGAAGGCCGCGTTGATGGTGCGTAGTTCCGTGATGCGGCGCTGACTAACTTCCCGATCCCACCAGCGCAACGTGCCCGCACACAACCCCAACATGGAGAAGACAATCAGCAAAGTGATGACAGTAATAAGCATTTCATCGTATGTCATCTGCGCGGGGAACATCACGGGTAACAGGGCAACCGTCAACACAATAGAAAAGTTGATTAAAATTTGTGCCCATAGCGATAAGAACAGCACCCCAAACGCCATTGGCACAACAAAATAGAGCAAGATGGGCGAAGGTGCGTTAATGTTAGGGGGGGTGACGCTGATGAATAAGCTCACCGAGACGGCGATAACCACCGTCCAGGCGGCAAGCGTCAGGCGGTTATAGCGTGCCAGCAGATAGGCCACAAAGCACAGCCCCCAGCCTATGATGGTGTTGGGCTGGTAAAAGCCGACAGGATGCTGGATGAATGTGAAGAAGGCTAGCAGGACGGCGGCAAGTATGCAGAAAGCCAGCAGTGTACCCGCGACATAGCGCAGAGTGGCCTCTTGTTCCGCGTCTACAGGGGCAAGGGGTTTTATAAGATATTTTTGCCACTTCTGAAGTATCAATTGCGTATTACCCAGCATGGTTACGTTGTACTTTAATAGTGTGTGACATTTCAATAATATCATCATATTCGGGGTGACAGAATGAACAAACAATTGAGGCAAATCTTAGACTTTCTTAATCCATTTAACCTGATTCGGGTGCTACGTTTTGGCCTGATGACGTTCAACAACTGGCGGCGCGGGCGCTATAAAAAGCTGGACGCGATTATCTTCAAAATCCCCGCAGAGATGCCCGCCCTGCCGGAAAAACGGAGCTTCATCCAGCGTCAAATCTCCGGCGAACCACCCATGAGCCTGTACGAACTGGACGAAGCCTTCCAGCGTGTGGGCGACGACGCACGGGTGAAAGCCGTGATACTCCTGCTGAGTTCGTTGCAGATGGGGCTGGCAGATTTACAGACATTGCGCGACAGCATCCAGCGCCTACGGGCGGCAGGAAAGCGCGTCGTGGCCTACGCACAAGCCTACAACACGGCGGAATATTATGTGGCGTGCGCGTGCGATGACATCCTGCTTCAGCCCACAGGGGAGCTATTCACGCTAGGACTGGCGCGGTCTTTTGTGTATCAGGCGGACGCGCTGGACGCATTAGGCATCAAGGCGGAAGCGTTCGCCATCACGCCTTACAAAAGCGCGGCAGAGCGCCAGACACAAAACCAGCCATCGCCGGAGGCGCTAGCGCAAGCCAACTGGCTGTTAGATTCCCAGTTTGCCCAAATAACAAGCGCGATGCACCAAGCGCGTCACCTGAGCGGCAAGATAGCAGATGATTTGATTGATGATGCGCCCCATCACCCGGCGGTAGCGTTGGAGCGCGGCTACATCACGGCGGTATTGCACGAGGAAGACATCCCGGCGCATGTGGGCGTAGCGCATATGATGTACTGGAAGCAAGCGGAGAAAAAACTGCTGAAGCAATGGCGGCGGCGCGAAGCAAAATATATCGCGGTGTTGCGCGTGGGTGGGTTGATTGTGCCGGGCGAAAGCGGCAAGCCGCCGATTGACCCGCCGATTGATATTCCGTTTGTGGGGGGAGAACGCGCAGGAGATTTAACGGTCGTCCAGCAAGTGCGCGCCCTGCAAAAAGATGAAAACGCCGCCGCCGTAATTCTGTTTGTGGATAGCCCGGGCGGGTCGGGGTTTGCGTCGGAGGCGATGGCAAACGCCCTGCGGCAACTGGCAAAAACACGCCCGGTCATCACGTATATGCACAACGTCGCGGCGTCCGGCGGCTATTACATCGCCACGCCAACCCAACGCATCATCGCGCAACCGGGCACGATTACCGGCTCTATCGGCGTTATCTCCATGACGATTAACACCGATAACGCCTATAAAAAATTACGGCTGAACCGCGTGACACTCCAACGGGGGAAGAACGCTAACCTGCTGAGCGATGCGGGCGGCCTGACGGATGAGCAACGCGCAAAGATGCGCGACTTTACCGAGTATTTTTATGCTGGCTTTTTGGCGCTTGTCGCGGAAAATCGCGGCAAGACGGCGGCGGAGATCGACCCTATCGCGGGGGGGCGTGTGTGGATGGGTGAGCAAGCCATCGCTAATGGCCTGATTGATGAACTGGGCGGGCTAGAGGCGGCGGTGCGGCATGTGCGGACGGCGGCGGAATTACCCGAGCATGTCCCGGTGAAGTTTGTCCGCAGTAAGGGCAAGCCCATCCCGCCACAAGTGGCAGAACAGGCCAACCCCGCCGCATGGATGCGCTACGCCATCGAAAACGCGCAGATGGTGTATGGCGGCCATGTGGCTTACATCCTGCCGTTTACGTCTATGACTCCACGCGGTTAGCGGTGAACGCAATCTCCAGCACGACTTCATCCGCGATGAAGGACACGTTGGGCGGTTGCGGAACCGTCAGGTTAAAATCCCGATAAAGGATGGTGGTCGCGGCCAAGCCTTCGATGCTGTCCGCATCGGTGACGGTGACAGTGGCATCAAACGTCACGGTGCGGGTGACATCGCGCAGGGTTAAATCCCCTGTGATTTGGAACTCTATCGTATCGCCCACATTGACGGATGACGGCAGGCCGCTAACCGCGCTGGGGACAAACTCCGCGAATTCAAATTCCGGGCGGGAAGATTGCAGGATGCGCCCGCGAATAGCGTCATCGCGGAAGTTGTTGTCTGTACGCAGGGTGCGAACGTTGATGCGGATTGTGCCGATTTGACTACTGCCGGGATTGCCAAAGTCCACGACGACATCACCGGCTACTTGATCGGTTGTGCCGACGACGACAATATCCCGCCCGCCGAGCGTTTCATCAATCTTAAAGCGGGCTTCGGATGAATCCTGCGCGATGCGGAACAGGACGCGCTCTGCGGTTGCGGCCTGCGCGACAGTGGCGGGTTCTTCTTCCGGCTCAACAGCGGCTTCTTCCGTCGATGCTACTTCTTCGGTGGGTTGGGGTGTGGCGGCCACGGTGGCTTCCAACGCGGCCTGTGCTTCTTCCAGCGCGGTGACAAGTGCTTCGTTGGTGGCTTGCAGTTGGCTATAACTGGCGGTGGGGATAACGTTCGGGTCGAGGGTGGGCGCGGAAATCTCCTCACTGGCTTCACCACTGCCAGCAAAAATAGCATTGGAGATGAGCGTCCCGGTTAACGCCCCCAAGCCAAACAGCACGACACCAATAAATCCCAATACAACATTACGGTTCATATGATGTAACTCTCTCTGTCTATATCGTAATCAATCGTTCCATTACCATGATACAGAGAGTTACACCAACGTGACGATTTTTTTACCGAGTATTAACATTTGTGCAAAAAAGGACAATATGACGTGCCTGCTTTGGGAGCATTGAGCAGGCACGGTGTGTTTTGCCCTAAGCCCAATCCCACGCCGGGAAGGGGTCGTCATAGGCAGACCACGCCCGCCAGCCCGCCGCCAGTTCCGCATCGGTCAGCAAGCACGCATCCAGCCGGGCACGGAGCGCGGCTTCGTCCAGTTGTACCCCGATGAAGACCAACTCCTGCCGACGGTCGCCGTGTTCGCCCTGCATCAGCGCGGCGACTTCATCGCGCATGTCGTCGGGGATTTCATCCGCGTCGGCTTCCGCCCACCATGTGCCCGCCGGTTCAATGCTGATAATCTGCCCGGCCTGCGACCACATCCCGGCCATATCGTAGCGTGTCGCCAGCCAGCAGATGCCCTTAGAACGCACCACGTCATCCAGCAGATTTGCCTGAGTAATGGCCGCAAACAGGCGCGCCGGATGAAACGGCCTGCGCTGACGGTACGCAAAACTACGGATGCCGTATTCTTCCGTTTCCGGTGTGTGGACTTCGCCGGATAGCCACTCGTTAAAGCCCGCCGCCGCGTCGAAGTCAAAACGCCCGGTGTTCAGGATTTCGGCCAGTGGCACGTCACCATAGCTGGTCGTGATGAGCTTCGCACGCGGGTTCATGCGCCGGAGTAAGGCGGCCACCTGTTGCACATCGTCGGCGCTCACGAGGTCGGTTTTGTTGAGCAGAAGCACGTCCGCGAATTCAATCTGATCCACCAGCAAATCGACAATCGAACGCTCGTCTTCACGGTCAACCGCCATATCACGGTCGGCCAGTGTATCGAGTGTTTCCAGTTCATGCAGGATGTTCCTGGCATCCACGACTGTGACCATTGTATCCAACCGCGCCACATCACCGAGACTGCTCCCATCCTCAAGCGGAAACGTGAAGGTCTCCGCGACGGGCAGAGGCTCGGAAATTCCGGTGGATTCAATCAGCAGATAGTCGAAGCGGCCTGCCTGTGCCAAGCGCGTTACTTCTTGCAGAAGGTCATCGCGCAGGGTACAGCAGATGCAACCGTTGGTCATCTCCACCAGTTTTTCTTCCGTGCGGCTGAGTTGTGCGCCGCCGTCGCGGACGAGTGCGGCGTCGATGTTGATTTCGCTCATATCATTGACGATGACCGCGACACGCATCCCCTGACGGTTGTTGAGGATGTGGTTTAAGAGGGTGGTCTTGCCCGCGCCCAAAAAGCCGGATAGCACGGTGACGGGTAATCTTTGCATGGTGGTTGTGTCCCTATTGTTTTTGGCGAATGATGATACATTCTATTTGATACTTTGTATCATTTAAAGCGCCAAATTATAGTCAACCCTGCGCTTTGTTTAACGTTCGTTTTAGTTCGTTTGCTGTAACACCGAAACGCTATCCAGCGCGGTGAACAAATCAAACTTGAAGAACTGATACCCTTCCTGCGTATCTATCAACTCGGTAGAATTGCGCCTGGAAGCAGAATCCCTCCGCATGGAGATAACAAAATGGCGGCCTGTTGCCTCAGAAGCAAAGCCATCCTGACTGATAGACGGATTGCCTGTTATCTGTGCCATCTGCGAACCCGTAAAATTAAACCCAGCGATGACCACCCCGCTATCATACTGTGCGCTGATTGTCTCCGCATCAATTTGATGTAATAAATCCGCATGGAGAATGACGGCATCAACCGCGCCATCCTGTGTTTTTTCCGCGAAGTCATCCCACGTATAGACGGCCTGTATGCCGTCACGCTCCAGCAAACTGGCCTGTGTGTACCTGTTGGTTGTGTCCTGTGGGGCAAAGTAAATGATGTTGAACGCGGAGAGGTCAACTGTTGGAATAGGGGCTGAAAACCGAGAAGCGGGTGTCTGTGTCTGCCGGGTGGCAAAGGCAATCAGGGGGATTGCCACGATAGCGATGAGCAGAAGCCACCCTACTCTGTTTGAGCGTAAATTTTTTAGCATCTCAACCACCTTTACTCGTTTTTCGCTTACATGTTGCAAATTCACCCTATAGTTATTTGGGGTGTTTGTCAACAAAACCA
>DAIMZF010000048.1:0-8901 GCA_036734085.1 Aggregatilineales bacterium | reverse complement strand
ATTTGTCAACGAAGCCGAGTTTGTCAACAAAGCCAGATGTGTCAACGAAGCCAGATGTGATTTGTGTAAGGGCACGATATATCGTGCCCCTACTACGCTATAATTGCACAGGCGGACATATCGACCGTATATTTAAGGATAACCTGATGGATAGCTTCATCACCGAACTGAAAGCTGTGCTTATCACCACGCCGGAGCGATGGTTCGCGCTGGCGCAGAACTTCAGCGAGAGCAGTCTGCGGCGTCGCCCTGTGCCGGGTGAATGGTCTGCATTGGAATGTTTGCAACACCTTATCGACCTGGAACGCGGTGTGTTCCCACAGCGGATTCGGGCACTGCTGGCAGGGGAAAATTTTCCGGCGTTCTTCCCGGATGAAGATGGCTCGTCACTGCAAGATGACACGCTGGCGGGGGTGCTGGCAATCGAATTTGATGCTCTGCGCCGGGAGAACCTGGCCTTGCTTGATAAAATTACGCCTGCCGACTTAGACAAAACGGCGATCCATGCGGAGCTTGGCGCGGTGACGTTGCGGAACCTGCTAAACGAATGGGGCGGACATGACCTGATGCATCTGGTACAGGCGGAACAGGCGCTGATGCAACCGTTCATCAATGGCTGTGGCGCGTGGGAAGTGTACTTCCGGGAACACAAAGCGACGAAAGCGTAACGATGCGGCTTAAGGGTAGCGTATCCCGGCCACAAGCGCGGACGGGGGCAGAGCTTCGCCTGTGCGCTCATCTACCAGCCGCAGGGATAAATCCCACACTACGGGCGCGGAAATTACGGGCATGGTTAAGATGTGCGTGTCCACAATCACGTCATCGGGTCGCCAGCAGGTCGGCGGGTAGTTGCCGTTTTGGGCATACCACCGTTGCGGCGGCGTGATGATGTGCCCGTCCACGTCATTAAACGCAGTAGCGACCACCTCAAAGGCCAACGGACGTTCAAAACGGTGTTGACCCGTCCACACGGTTTCCAGCACAATTGTCTGCTGGCCGACATCCGCGACGTAGCGATAGTGGCTGAGTGTCGCGCCCCCATAAAAGCCCTCCCCCGCGTGGAACACCACACCGGATTCATTTAGCGGCAAGCCATCCAGCCGCGCCACGTCCGCACGCGGCGCAACGGGCGGCGGGTTGAGGTCTTGGGGGACGACGGCCAGCACACTTGCCATCGCGCCCAGCAGAAGCGCCTGCGCCGCCAGCAAGGGCAACGCCCAGCCACGCGGCTGACGCGCCACCATGCCCGCCGCGCCCAACAGGAGCAACGGGGCGTAAAAGCTGAGGATGCGCCCATTTTCACCCTGTACGATGCCGACAACGTTGACCGCCAGCAGGGTAATGAGCATAGCGAAGCCTAGCACATCCGCCGGAGCGCGTTCCGCGTTATGGGGTGTCCGCGCCCGGCCAATCGCGTAAGCGACTGCGTAGGTAAACATACCCACCAACGGCCAGCCGATAAACAACAGCGTATCGTAAGGGTGCAGGATGAGCCACGCCAGATAATCACGCTCCGCGACCAGCGTGCTGTGTTTTTCCTGCGTGATGTGCCATAAATCAAGCGGGGTGTGGCCGGACAGACCCCAGTACGCCAACCAGCACAGCGATAACCCGACGCCAAACCACACCCCGACTACCACGCCGCGCCGTAGGCCGCAAAGTCCCAACACCAACAGGCCAAAGACCAACAGACCCGGCAAGACCGCAAAGTTCAAAAATGTGGTAACGGACATCACCGCACCCGCACCCACCAACCATACCGGGCGGATGCGTTCCGTTGGGTTTAGTGGCAACCCGGCCAGCAACAGCGCCACGCTGGACGCAATCAGCGCCGGATACAGGCTGTTCCATACGGGCATAAAAAGCGCCACTGTGGGCAATAGCGGCGTCCAGCTTGCCACCCACGCGGCGGAATCCGCAGAGGAGGTTAAGCGCCGCGCCGCGAAGAACACCGGAATCGCCATCAGCGCCGCCCATAGCGGCATCAGCAAGCCCACCATCCCCGCACTCAGCAGTTCGCCGCGTGTGTAGGCCATCACGCCCACATTCGCGCACTGTAGCGGCCTGAGCGCGTAACTTAAGGGTGCGGCGGCGGGGGCATCGTTGAGCAATTGTGCCAGCACATGATGAAGCAACGGTTGGCCGGGCGGACTGGTGGTAAAGTGGATGATGTTGGCGTCCAGTGCTTCGCGCATCACATCCGGCCAGTGCTGTAAGGTGTTCATCGTGCCCTGTGCGGCCATATAATTGACCGCGACCGTACTCGCGCCAGTCTGCACGGGGGATAGTGTACGCATGAGGAGTACCTGCGCTACATCGCCGCGCACGCCTACCACCGCCAGCGTCACCAGCACCGCACCGACCACCGCCCACCCCACACGGAGCGCGGCGCGATGATTCCGCAGGGCGGCCACGCCCCCCACATAGGCCATCAGCACCAGTGCCAGCACCCCCACGCTGATGAGGTTGGGCGGCGGTTCATAAGCCCAGCGCCATCCGCCGCCACCGCGCAAGCCGGGATACAGGTCTAAGGCCAGCACGGACACAAAAATGAGTGTGAACGCAATAATCAGGCGGCGCATGGGCTAACGGTTCGTCTTGCAGGCGCGGAAAGTGTGTTGTCGGGCATGGTGGCCTCTGTGTTTGTTATTCATAGCGCAGAACGTTCATCACGCGCTCGTTGGCGGCAGGCCGGGCGCTGAACAGCGTCGCCGTCGCGCCGATGACCAGCGAAGCGATAATCAACCCCACCGCTACCGGGCGGGCGTCTTCCGGCAGGATGATGAGGTTATCCAGCCCGAAGGCGGTTAACAGTGCCAGCCCTAGCACGCTCGCGCCCAGCCCGATGACCGCGCCTAACGCGCTAATCATCAGGTTTTCCAGGAGCATCACGGTGATGACTCGCCGCCGCTTGAGGCCAATGGCCTTCAAGACGCCAATCTGCCGCCGTCGCTCGAAGGTCGCCAGCGCGACGGTGTTCGCCATAATCACCGCCGCCGCCCCTAAGGACAGCAGGCCGACCAAAAACGGCAACGCGCTGAACTGGTCAATCAACCGGGAGATGATGTTATCCAGCAGGCGCACATCCACCGTGAAGAAGAACGGCAACATGCTAATGGCCTGTTGCACGTCGGCGGTGCGCCCGGGTGCGGATTGCACACTGTTGAACTGGAAGTTGGGCGAAGTTGTGCCGAACACGCCTAAGGGAACGGTGACATCCGCGAAGGCGTCCTGCTGGAAGTTATTATCCCGCGCCAGCCCGACCACGTTCAGCGTATATTCCTGTTCGTGTACTTCAACAATAATCTGGGAATTCAACGCGACATTCCAGCCACGCATCCGGGCATCCATGCGGATAACGGCATTGCCCGTGCCGATGTCGTCCGGCGTTAAATCGCGCCCGGCATAAATGCGATTTTGCAGGGTCGGGTTATTCGTCTGGTAGCTGGCGATGCTCAACGGTGTTTGTAGCTCGTCAATCACCCGGCGTAGTTCGCCCATGCGTTCAAAGTCGCCATTGCGCCCGGCTTCGTTAATCTGCTCGAAGATGGCTTCGCGGTCGATGCCGGAGTCTATATCGCGGACAGAAAGGCGGTCAATTTCCATCATGCGCCCGTCAAAGGTCTGGAATATCGTGCGGTATTGCACGGCGTCGCCCAGTTCGTCCAGCGTGGAATCCAGCAAAGTCTGGTTGCGGGCGGCAACGGTGGCGCTGGTGTTGATGAACGATGACGGCGAAATGACCAGCACATCCCCGCCGAAGCTCTCGCCGAGCGTGAGCCGTAGAATCTGCTGGACGCCCGCCCCATAAAACGAGATGCTACTGATGGCAAAAATGCCGGTGCTGATGGCAAGCAGAGTCGTGGCGGTACGCAGGCGGCGCGTGGTCAGGTTGCGGAGGGCGAGGTTTAAATCCACCCAGCCAAAGGACGGGAGCTTGCCCATCAGCCAAATTAACCCCCACAGCAGGACGGTCAACACACCCAGCACGGCCAGCGTAACGGCGACCAGCAACAGACCGGCGGTGACGTTTTGCGGGAGGGGGAACTGGCTAAAAGTGCGGATTCCGGGCGGGAACGGGCCGATAATCTGCCCGGCGATGAGGCCGAGCGACAGCACGACAAATAAAATCACGCCGAAGCTCTGCACCAATCCCAACGCCGGGATGTAGGCTTCGTTGGGGCGCAGGATGATGGCCGGGCGCACCTTAACCGCCGTCAGCACCGGGATTATGCCGAACACCACCGTAACCACCACGCCCAACACCAGCCCGAACAGCATGGCTTCCGGCTGGATGCGCCAGGGAATAGCCTGCAAGATGAAGCGTTCGCCGTATGCGTTGGTGATGCGGCTTAAGCCCACGCCGACCACCGCGCCCATCATGCTACCGCCGACACCCAATAACAGCGCCTCCAGCATAAACAGCGTAGCAATCTGCCGCCCTTTTAAGCCGAAGGTCTTGAGCGCGGCGATTTCTTCCGTGCGGCGGCGTACCATCACCAGCATCGTGTTGATGATGCCCACCCCGCCGATGAGCAACGCGCCCAAGCCCATGACCACCACAAAGCGCCCGATGGCGTCCGCGATGACCGCGTTTTGTTCCAGAATAGCGGGCACAGTCAGGATGCGGGTAAAACCGGGCGCACCCTGCATAATCACGTTTAATTCATCACCCGCCTGCACAACACGCGCCATAGATGTGCCCGCCGGGAGCGCGATGCTGACACGGTTAATGTCATTGTTGAAGCCTAATTGTTCCGCCTGTGCCGGGTGCAGATACGCAAAGCCAAAGAAGGCGGCGAAGATGCTCCGCAAATCGGCTTCGGTCTCGGTTGGCACGATGCCCACCACCGTGAACGTGCGGTCTGTACCCGTCACTTGCACGCGATCACCGACCTGGATGTTCTGTTCCTGCGCTAAATTCTGGCTGATGATGACCACGTCATCGGGCGTCAGCAAATCGCGGATGTTGACACCGGGCGGGTCGAGCGTGCGGATTTCGCCAATGGGGGGGTACGTGGTGGGGTCGATGAACAAGCCGGACATAAAGCTAAAAAGCGGGGCGGGCTGGTCTATGGGGGCAATTTGCAGGTTAAACGTGCTGTATTCCGCGATTGTGGCGTCATTATCCGCCACCCAAGCGCGGACGGCTTCCAGTTGTACGCGGGGAAAGATGTTTCTTTCTGTGGTTGTGCCGAAGTTGAACCCACCGACGCCGCTAGGCCGTGTCAGGGAAATATCGCCTTTGTTGCCGGATTGGATGTTGCTCGTCAGGGAGTCTTCAATGGCAAGCCCCAAGCTCCGCAGGGCGACCACCGTCGCCACGCCTGCCGCCACCGCGAACATCGCAAAAAATGACCAGCGCGGGTTGCGGCGCAGGTTACGCAGGGCATAGGCAAAATAAAAGCGGAATCGGGTCATGGCATTAGCTCTTTGGGATAAATTTGGGATATATTGGTGAAAAGTGCCTATCATGCCCCTGATTATACAGCATCCGTGCTGGCGCAAGCATGAGCTATCCCTAAACGACTGCCGGACGAAAAAGAGGAAGCGGGGCGGCTTCCTCTCGGATTTTTGTGTGGCCTACTGCCGGGCACAGGGCGTGGTTGGTTATTTGGTGGCCGCACCCGTTGCGCGGTACTCACCGGAAGAGTGGACAAAAACCTGATTCACCGGGCGTCCGTCTTCGTCGCGCACGTCTGTATCTCGCAACCACCGGTACACATAAGACGCATCGCTGATGCTCATGTTGACACACCCTCTGCTTTGGCGATAACCGAAGTTATCGTGCCAGTATGTGCCGTGCAAGCTGATGCTTTCGTCAAAGTACATCACAAACGGCACGCTTTGTAAGTCCCAGCCGTTGGGCGCACCCGTTGCGCCGGACATGCCATCGACTTCAAGCCGTGCCCAGATGTCGAACAAGCCTTCGTTGGTCTCCCAACCGGGAACACCACTGGCTATGAGCGTGGCGTAAACGGGGATTTCATCCTCATAAGCGACCAGCGTTTGCTCGTAAAGGTCAACGGCCACCCAGCGCCCTTCCGCGCCTTCGGGCTTATCAATCTTGAAGACCTTCGCCACCATGCGCTGTTCAATCCATTGGTCGGGGCCGATCATATACCAGCGCCAGTCGTTGTCGTCATAGGCTTCCGCGAAGATGTTGATGAGGTCATAGCGGAACAGCAAGCGCCCGTTTTCGCGGTCTTGCGAACCACCCGGCACGGACGAAGTATAGAGCGTGCCCAACACCCACGCGAAGCGGTTATCCAATCCGTCTAAAATCTGGACGCCTCTAAAATAGGACGGGTCGTTATATTCCACGACGGCACTTTGTAGCCATTCGCCGCGCTCGGTCTGTACCCAGCCATCCACGCCAGTGTTGACCACATTAACGAAGTTAAAGCCGGGTTGCATATTACGAACGACGTTGCCGCCGGGCGTATCGAAAACGGGTGGTTGGGTGTTTTCCACCTTCCAGAAGTTGTACGAGTTGATGGTGAAGCCATCAAAGTTAATCTGTAGCACACGGGGCGCGGGAAAATCCGCCATGAGGCCAGCACAGGCCGGGCTGACGAACTCGCCGGGAATGGTGTCTTCGCACACGGCCACGTCTAAGGCGGCGTGGGCGCGTTGGGGCATCACAAAAACTGATGTCAGCGCCAGAACCAGAGGTAGCGCAAATAACAAACGTTTCATCTTATGATTATCTCCGTTAAATGACTCTCTTGCCTTGTTTAATCGCCCGAATCATACCATGAGATGCGCCGCCGCCCTAGTTCGCCAACCTGACGATTACTCGGCGTTTGGGATTCGGCTGTCAGCGCACACTCCATTTATCTTCCGGGATGCCGTGCTGATGGTTCTCCCATCGCGCCAGCGTGAACAGCCAATCTGACAGGCGGTTGAGGTAATGCACGGGCAAATCGCCGATTGGTTCTACGGTGCTGAGTGCCACCACACAGCGTTCCGCACGGCGGCACACGGTACGGGCGATGTGCAGTTGCGCGGCGCTGGGCGTGCCACCCGGCAGGATAAAGTGTGTGAGGGGCGGTAGCTCCGCCGTCATCATATCAATGCCCTGCTCCAACCAGGCAATCGCTTCACCGTCCACGCGCACCACGCGGGCGGATTTTGCATCCTGCGGCGTGGCTAAATCCGCACCGAGATAAAACAGATGGTTCTGCACCTGTTCCAGCCAGTCATTCGCCCGGTCAGTGGGTTGGAGTGCGCGCACCATGCCCAACACAGAGTTTAACTCGTCCACCGTGCCGTAAGCCTCTACGCGGGGGTGGGTCTTTGTGACACGTCCGCCGGAAAATAACGCGGTTGTGCCGTCGTCGCCAGTCTTGGTATAAATTTTCATGGGTTGTTACTGTCCTAAAATAAAAATCTGGAACTTAGTTGTTTAGAGGTGTTCGATTTTAGACGTTGGTGATGGAGACTTTAAAGGCCGGATTTTTTTGAACCCGGCCTAGCTTGCCCAAGAACGCGGTTGCAGGCGTTTGATTTCGCGGACTAATTGCTCGAAGGCCTGATACGGCAACGCGGGGTTGTACTCTATGCGGATGGCGTTCTTCAACGCATTGGGCATCGGCTCGATGGGCTGATACACCAGCGCGATAATCGGCTTATCGCGGTTCTGGAAGTGAAGCATGTGCTTCTGGATGACGCTCTGACGAACGGCCTGTGGCGACACCACGACGACCAACAGCCAACAATCAGACCGTGCCTGCTCGGTTGCCAGCACCCAATCCGGGCTGTTCTCCGTCAGATATTGCTCCGCCCACAAGTCGATGTTTTGGCTCATCATGTGGTCAAGGACAGGCGCGACCACCCGTTCCCAATCCCCACGCGAATAAGCCACCAACACTTTATCGGTCAGGGAGATTCCGTCCAGCCCTGTGCCGATCTCCGACGGGGCTTGCGCGTGACGCATGGCGGGCGTATTGCGCCCTAGTAGCGCCCGCAGTTCTGCGGCGGTTTCGCCGGGCAGGGTTAGCTCCTGCAGTTTGGAGGTATCCAGCAAATCCGTATTGGCGCGGTTGCTGTAGGCTTCCGGCTTATCCGTCACCTGGAAGCGCACGGATTGGCCGATGCGGATGGTGTCATTCAGCACAATTTTTTGCGGCTCATTGACGAACAAGCCATTGAGGGACGTTCCGTTGGTGCTTTGTAAATCCTGCACGGTGTAGTCTTCGCCGTTGTAGACGATCTCGAAGTGTTCGCGGCTGACTTCCGCCGCCAGCAATTTGACATCACAGCCAGAGCCACGCCCGACAACAATACGCGGTTTGTTCAACGGAAAGACCTGTGTTTCCAGTTGGCCTTCGATGGTGACCGCCATGAAAAGGTCGTTCTGTTGGGGGTTATGGTGATGGTTGGGGTCGGGGTCGCCTAAGCAAAATTCAAGGGTGATGGTATCGCCCAGTTCGATTAAACAATTGGTACGCAAGAGCCAGACGCGGTCAACGCGCTGGCCGTTGATGTAAGTGCCGTTGCTGGATTTTAAATCGTGGAGTTCGTAGCCTTCGGACAAACGCAAAAAGCGCACGTGTTCGCGGCTGACTTCATTATCATGGATGACAATATGGTTTTTATTGCCGCGTCCAAGCATTGTTTCATCCTTATTGAGGATGAAAATTTTGCCCAACTCCGGCCCGCGCCGCATCACAATATAAGCCATAATTTTTTATTTGGACTAATGCGTCTGACCAACAGTTAAAAGCATTCTAGCAGATTCTGGTGACAGGCCAAACAGATGTTAACATTCTCGCACAATCTCATCTTGACGGCGGATGCAGACGGCCTATAATGGTTCTGCACATGGCCCCGTAGCTCAACGGCAGAGCAGTTGACTCTTAATCAATTGGTTGTAGGTTCGAATCCCACCGGGGTCAC
>DAIMZF010000047.1:0-22492 GCA_036734085.1 Aggregatilineales bacterium | reverse complement strand
CTCTTTAACGCTTAAACATCCGTAAACGGTTACGCAGAGCGCCCAGACTGAACACACCTAATACCATCATGCTTTCGAGTGGTAGGTATATTTCCGTGCGGATGAAAATCTCACTACACGGTCTTTGATCCAGAAGCCAGAACAAGAAGAAATAACCTCCTCCTAGCAACGCCAGAAAGACTGATGGCATCACTGCTTTAGAGGGTTTCCCCTTTACACTCCGTGAACCACCTGCCATCAGCAAGGGTAGCGCAAACATCACCACGTTCATCAAGAATACGGCCAGATCGTCTGGAGCAAATATTGCATTCGCCGGGATGAACCCACAGGCTTGCACTGGGACAGGCACTAACAGCTTTACAGCCAATGCAGTACCCATTACAAGGAAGTTTGCCACCGTGATGAGCAATTGTTTATCCGGGATCAAGAATTGATTGATAAATGCCACAAAAAAGATTAAATAAAGGAAGATGTCGTAGAGCAAAGCGCGACCATTACGCGGCCCTAAAGAGGCGAGAATATCATCAAAGTCAAGTTCCGTGACTTGTGCTAGGGCAGGTAGCGGCACAACCCATAACAGCGCCATAACGAACAATATGAGCATTAAAAAGCGATTGCGAGACATGATTATCCCCTTAATGTGTTGGAAGGTGAGCGCATATATGGTGTTATATTAGCGCAATTTGGCCTAAGACGCATGGACGATTTTTGTTAATTGCTGGATGAGCTTATCAGAATCTGCGCCAAGTGGGTAATGAATAGTCGTAATCCCCAAAGCCCATGCGCCTTCAATATTCTCGATGCGGTCATCCACAAAGACAATATCTACCGGAAAGACACCGGGCAGAGCATCCAGTACAGCTTGATATGCGGGGGCGGCGGGTTTCATCGCACCAATTTCAGCAGAAATTATCAACGGCGAAAACAGTTCTTGCAAGCCCAGTCGCGCCAGCTTAGGCCGTAGTTCGACGCTGTCATTACTCAGTAGGCCAGTTGTCACACCATCCGCACGCCAGTCCCGAATAGCGGAAACCAGAGCATTATCTAAGGCATCGCCTGCATAAAAATCGACAGCCAGCGCCGCGACTTGCTCCATTGTGATATGCAAGCGGCTTGCGACACCTGCCCAATAATCCGCCATAGCAATCTGCCCATGTTGTGCTTTTAGCCAACTATCCGCATTGTGGACGGCGCGTTCTACTGTGCCATGCCCCACACCTAATAAATCATCCCAACGGTGACGCGGAGTATAATCAACAGTGTGCATCAGCACATTACCAAAATCAAAGATGAGGGCTTTTGCCATATTACCTCTCTTGGCTTGTGAGCAGTTTAGCGTTACCATGAATCATATCGGTCAGTTGCAGGGATGATGTGTAGTGAATATCAGTAAAACTTTTAACGTTCGGAATATTATCGCCACTATCCGCGCACAGCCCCCCGTACAATATATCTTAAAACAGTGGAATCATCTACCATTGGCGACGCGCACCCTGCCGGGCTATATGTGGCAGGCCATCATGAACTTTAAAGATCACGGGCTGAAGAACTCCGCCGCGCTATCGTATTATGCGGTGTTTTCCATCTTCCCCTTGACCCTCCTGTTAGCCGTCGGCATCAGTAGTCTGCTAGGGCCAGCCGTCGCACAGGAACAGATTTATCAGGGGTTATCGTTATTTGTACCGGAAGAAACGCAGGCGCTCAACCTGGTTCAGGAGAGCTTACAGCAGGCCTTGGCACAAGGGACAGGATTCGGGATTATCGCATTAATCGGTTTAATCTGGTCGGCGTTGGGGTTGTTCTCTAACCTGACATCCTCACTAGACCGAATTTTCCAGGTTCCTGCCAGCCGAAGCATGTTTAAAGAGCGTATTTTAGCCTTTGCGATGACGGTTGTGCTGATTTTATTGGTGATTGTCTCGTTCATTACATCTGGTGTGTTGCGCCTGGTGGATGCCTTCCTGTTAACGACGCCTAACATCTGGATACGGATTGGCGTGTTCTTTTTGCCCTTTGGCCTGAACATGGTCATTTTTATCATGCTGTTCCGCTATGTGCCATCGCGCCATGTAAGCTGGGATGCGGTATGGCCTGCGGCTATCTTAGGCGCAGTGTTGTTCGAGGCGGGCAAGTCGTTGTTTACGGCCTACATCAGTGAACTAGCGACATATCAGTTTGTATACGGCAGTATCGCCACCGTCATTGTCTTGATGGTTTGGGCATACCTGACCGCGAGTATCTTCCTGATTTGTGCGGAAATCTGCTCCCATCTGAATTTATGGTTTATCGCCAATGCGGAGCAAAAGCGGCATGTTTCCGTTTTTGTAGATGCCGACCTGGAAAGCCTGCCGGAAGAAATTCCGCCGCCGTTTTAAAACAAAAAACCGGCCCGTTGGGGCCGGTTTCGCATATTGTCAGAAGGTGGTCTTACTTCTGGTTTTTGCGTTGGCGCTTGTTGCGGAGCATTTCCAGCGCCTCTTGGATGGAAGCCTGCACTGCTTCGCGGTGGCTCCCGGTGTATTGGCGGTTGGCCTCGCGTTGCTTGTGTTCCATTTCCGCTTGGATGAAGTTGCGATAGTCGTACATTATGTTTCTCCTCGTTCGTCGTTTCCGTTTGTCTCACGGTGAAGGTTATTTTTCGGTCAAGTGCGATAGGGCGGCGTCGTGTTTATGCAACAAAAAACCGCAGGATTTTTCTTTCTGCGGCTGTTGGCAAACGCGACACGTTTATGGGTGCGTCTTCAACAGCGAGCAGGCGGCACTACAGCAACCAAGCCGTTTTCAATCATGTAAGTTTCTAGTCCAATTGCTGAAATCACGCTGTTCGCTCCTTTCTACGCAAGTTTATAATCGTTCATTATGGGTCACATCAGACCACTTGTGCAACCTGTCTAAACAATATCATACTTTTTAGACAAGAGTCAATAAGGGAGTGATTAAAATTTGTTTAAATGGTCAAATTCGTTCAATTTGGTGGATTTTCCACATTGACCTTTGCCATATACGCCGCTTTAGGATTCAATAGAAGGATAGTTATTCTGGTAGTTTATACAACATAAAAGGAACGTACATGATGCCCGCAAAAATGCAAATTGCCCCGTCTATACTGGCGGCGGATTTTACGAAACTCGGCGATGACATCCGCACTGCACAGGCCGCAAATGCGGAACGTATTCATATTGATGTGATGGATGGGCGCTTTGTGCCGAATATCACGATGGGGCCGCTTGTGGTGCAGGCCGCCCGGCGGGCAACTTTTCTGCCATTAGATGTACACCTGATGATTGTTGAGCCGTCCGCACATATCGCCGCATTTGTTCAAGCAGGCGCAGACCGAATCAGCGTGCATATCGAGGCAGATGCTCACCTGCATCGCACCATCACACATATTCAAGAATTGGGTAAACAAGCCGGAGTCGCGTTAAACCCGCACACGCCCGCGCAAGCATTAAGCGGTATCTTGCCCTATGTGGATTTCATCACCGTAATGACAGTCAATCCCGGCTTTGGCGGGCAGAAGTTCATCACCGGGATGATGGATAAAATCCGGGAGATTCGACAGATGGCGAACACTCTAGGCCAACAACCTGATATTGAGGTGGACGGCGGAATTGACGTGACCACCGCCCCATCCACTGTTCAGGCGGGCGCAAACATCCTCATCGCGGGGTCTGCCGTGTTTGGGCATCCACAAGGGATCGCAAGCGGCATTAGCGCAATTCGGCAGGCCTTAGTCTAGCGACGGCTCGCGGCGGGCGTCCAGTGCTTGCTCCAGCGCATAACCGGCGCTGATGATAAACGCATCGTCCAGCCAATCCCCGACGAGTGTCGCGCCGTTAGGTTCGCCACTCGCACGGTATCCAGCCGGGATGTTCAAGGCAGGCGTGCCCGCAGACGCATAGACCGCCGTCGCGTAATTGCTTAAATCCACCAACAGGCGCACATTATTATCCTGCAAAGAGGCACGGATAGCGGCGCGTGTCGTCGCCCGGTTGCTTTCCACCAATTGGTCATAAAGGGCTTGCATGGTCGGGTTAATCTCGAACTGCACAGCCGCCTCGATGATGGTCTGGCCGTAGGGGGCGCGATTAGCTAAATCCTCCGCGTTGAAATTCATGATGTCGGTCAGGGTCTGTAACGGGGCGTTGACCGTCCGTAGATATTCATTGACGCCCACATGGAAGCCATAAAACAACACCGGGAACATATCCACGTCGTAGGGCAAAGGCCGCACATCCACAACCTCCGCACCAGCGCGGCGCAAACCGTCCACAATGGCCTGGCGGATGAGGTTATCCCCTTCGCGGAACTCGCTCTCGCGGTTGACCACCCCCACCCGCACCCCGCGCAGAGCATCCGCGTTCAGCAGGTCGGCGAACGTCTGGTTAAATAAATCGCGCACGCCATCCGCAAGCGGGTCATTGGCATCATAGGCGCTCAGGGCATCCAGCAGATGCACAAGGTCGGTCATGTTACGCGCCATCGGGCCAGCGGTGTCCTGTGCATCCGTAATGGGGATAATGCGGTCACGGCTGATAAGTCCCAGACTAGGCTTAAACGTCGCAACGCTGTTCTGCGAGGCGGGATAAACCAGACTACCGGAAGTCTCCGAGCCGACACTAACTGTCGTCAGGTTAAGCGCAACGGATGCGCCTCCCCCAGAGCTAGAGCCACCAACATCAAAGCGCCCGTAGGCATTGCGCGTCTGGCCGCCAAGCACACTAAACCCATTCGCGGAATCAAACGTCATGAAGTTTGCCCATTCGCTGAGGTTATTCTTGCCCAGTATGACTGCGCCTGCATCGCGGAGCCGGGTCACGATAAAAGCATCACGGTCTGCATAGCTATCCGCTAATGCCGCGGAACCGGCGGCAGTGGGCATCCGATCCCCCGTGCCGATGTTATCTTTAAGCGTAACTACAATACCGTGCAACATGCCGCGCACGTCCCCGGCGGCGCGTTCAGCGTCCATCTGCTCCGCGATGATGAGTGCATCGGGGTTCAGGCGTAGAATCGTGTTATAGCCGTCCACATCAATTTGACGGATGCGATGCAGATAGTACAGCGTCAACTCACGAGAAGTCAGCCGACCATCCGCAAAAGCGGCCTGAATGGTCGGGATAGTCGCACCGTTTAGCAGGTCGTCAATCTGTGCGATGCGCTCCGCAGGGAACGCGGTGAGGGCGGCTTCAAACGGGGTAAAATCCAATGATAATTTGCCCTCATACGCAAATTCACGGTATTGCCGGTCTATTTGGAATTGCACGGTATCTTCTCCAGCTAAAGTTAAAGTCCCCAATAAAAGACACACAAACATCACAATTATGATGAAACGTGGTGAACAGACTAACATCGTGTTATGCCTAGTTTAAGACTTGATGATTCTTAACAAAATAGAAATCATCCGGTGGTACGATACAAAACGTTTTTCGGACGCAACACCTAAAGGTGATAACTGCCCCATGTTAGCTACTTTGATTATTCTATGCTTGATTATCGTCATCGGCGTATTAGGCGTGAACATACTCATGCTTCGCACACGCTTGCGTGACATCCAGACAGATTATAACGTGCAAAGCGCACGCTACGCGAAAAACCAGACGGAATGCGAACAAGCCAGAGCAGAGATAAGCCAGTATAGCTATCACAAAGCCCTGATGCTCACGCTAGCGAACATCAGCTACGACGCAACCCTGATTGTGAACCCCAGTTTGGAGGTCATCGCTATCAACAACACAGCGGAGGAACTCTTCCCGCACGAGTCGCCCATCGGCACGAAATTAGAAGCCCTGACCAACGTCATTGAGCTTGAGATGATGGTGAACGATGCGCTCATCAACGAGGAAGATGAGTTCGAGGAGCAAATCAGCATTGGTGAAAAATCTTACCGGGTGCGGACACAAGTCTTCCGGCGGAACGGCTACCACTTCATCGGGCTGGCCTTGCGGGACATCACGCAATTGGTCAGGTTAAACCGGGCACGGCGCGATATGGTGGCAAACATCAGCCACGAGCTACGGACACCAATTGCCAACATCCGCTTGATTATTGACGGGTTATTCCATGACCAGGACAAGCCCAAACGCAAAGACAGTATTCATTCGTTACATGCTGTGGCGCGTGAAACAGATAACCTGTTGTGGTTGGTGCAGGAGATGAGCGATTTATCCATGATTGAGTCCGGGCAGGCGATTGTCCGCTTGACGGATTATACGCTGGTTGAACTGGTGGATGAAGCGATTGAGCGCATGGAAGACCGTGCAGAGGCCGCTAACATCAAGCTAGTGCGGCATGTGCCGGAAAAACTGCGTGTCCTGTGTGACCGAGACTTGTTGCAACGGGTACTCGTGAACCTTATTCACAACGCGGTCAAGTGGTCGCCATCCGGTGAAGCCGTGACCATCAGCGCAAGCAATGGGGGGGATGAAATCACAATCAGCGTATTGGACAACGGAACAGGCGTACCGACGGACGCCGTAGAGCGCATCTTTGAGCGTTTTTATCAGGTGGATGCTTCGCGCAGTGGCGGAGAAGGCACAGGCTTAGGGTTGGCGATTTGCCGCCATATTGTCGAAGCACACGGCGGGCGCATCTGGGCGGAGAGCAATGCAGACGGCGCGGGCGGGCGCTTCCGGTTTACCTTACTCAGCGCGGGCGCGGCGGAGTAGCCCACATAAGCGGCGGTTTCGGCTCTCGACTAAAGCGCCATCTATATTAGGCTAAATACGCATCACCGAATGTACCGCGTACTACAATATCTACTTGTGGGGCTTCTGCGTCGTACTCGGTGGACTCGAACGTATAAGCGGCTGTTTGTGTGTAACGATGAATATCATGCTTCACACGGAAGACGCGGCTGGCTTCCACGCGCACACGGGCACGTACACCGGGCGGTGTGATGATGTGAATGTTGCCGAATGTGGAGCGCACAAACAGCGTTTTAAACGCTTCGCCCGGCAGAACAACACGAATATCCCCGATGCCACTGGCGACAATCGCCTCATGAACGACCAACTGTGACATATTGAGGTCTATCTGGCCTAAGTGGGTGCTGATGAGAAACTGCCAGGGCAAATCTTTGGCAAGGCCGATTTGCCAATCCGCCATTGTGAACCAGGGGGTAGCGGCACGGTTCATGATGATGTGGGAATAGGTATCTTTGACGTTGAGGTGCGGACGCGCTCCGGCGGCATATTGCCCGGCGATGAGCCGCCCTTCTTTCTGCAAAGCGTACACATCTACATCAATGCCGCCCGCGCTGACTTCCAGCGTACCGCTTTCCACACTACCGCGTGTGATGGCGAACGTCCGCGCCTCTGCTGAGGGCAACAAGTCGCCCCTCAGCAGAATTTGTGTGCCAGCGACAACCAGCAACAAAGGCAATAAGGCCAGCGCGTTAAAGTCGCCTAAAAGCAGGAAGTTATCCAGTAACAACACGACGCCCACCGCCACAAATAGCAGAGGCCATAAGACGGGGAACGTCGTGTTTTTGTTGTCTTTTTTCTTCGCGTTTGCGGAGTCCGCCACGCGCCCTACTCCTCGTACAAGTAATCGCGGAGGATAATGTGTGCGGAAGACTGGCGCAGGCGGTTGAGGGCTTGTGCTTCTAGCTGACGCACACGCTCACGGGTCACGCCAATTGTCTGACCGACTTCTTCCAGTGTATACACGCGGCCATCTTCCAGCCCATAGCGCAGGCGCAAAATCTGCGCTTCGCGGGGTGGCAGGCGGTCAAGTGCGCCTTGCAGTTGTTCGTGGAGCAGGTGCGTCGCCACTTCTTCGGCGGGCGCAGGGCTGTTCACGTCTTCTACAAAGTCGCCAAATGTGGAATCGCCCTCATCGTCAATCGGTGTTTCCAGGCTGACTGGCCGACGTGCGATTTCCAGCAGATTCTCGACCTTATCCGGCGTGGTTTCCATACCGACTGCTAATTCATCAATGCTTGGCTCGCGGCCTAGTTCCTGCAATAAGTTAAGCTGTACACGGCGCATCCGGTTCAGTTGGTCGCCCATATGCACAGGGACGCGGATAGTCCGGCCTTGGTCAGCGACAGCGCGGCTGACCGCCTGCCGAATCCACCATGTTGCATACGTGCTGAACTTATGCCCACGTTGGTATTCGAACTTATTGGTCGCACGGATGAGGCCGATATTACCTTCCTGGATAAGATCAAGGAACGGCACGCCGCGCCCGATGTACTTCTTCGCCACACTGATGACCAGTCGTGCATTAGCCCGCACGAGATGCTCCTGGGCGAGTTCACCATCAGAGATAGAATCCTTCAGGTCGAATACATCGTCCATCGGCAGGGTCTCGCCGTGTTGCTTGAGGTACGCCTGCGCTTTTTCGCCGCGTTCCATGCGCTTCGCCAGCATCACCTCTTCTTCTGCGGTGAGCAAAGGCACGCGCCCGGCTTCCTTCAGGTACAGGCCGACAACATCATCGGTATCCAATGCCTGCCGGTACCCGGCATCTTCCATAATCTCACTTAAGCTGATCTCGTTGCCCATGCCGAATTCGTCATCCTCATCAATATCCATCATAGGGTCAATTGACTCGGCTTCGTCGGAGAGCATATCTTCAGGCTCACCGTCGTGCATAGCAACTTGTTCTTTGGAAACGACTTCGATATTCGCTTCCATCAAGGAATCCATCACTTCATCGAGCAACATAACGTCATTCTCGATATTGGGAAAGACCGCCAGAATATCATCAAAAGACAGCATCTTGCTCTGGCTACCTTTTTCAATCAATTTGGCTTGTAGTTCGTCTTTTTGATTTGTTTGCATCATAACAGCCATACGCACAAGTTAAGCCCTGCTATACAACTAGCAAGGCGCTTCACCTCATCGACTATTTATCCGACAGATATCCATGTGGTTTCTTGCCCTATTTACAGCGCCTTAGTCAAGAAACCCCGCGTATAGCGGGGGCGCATTGTTGGATGAGAGTCAAGAAATAACACATGACATTTAAGAAGACTTTATCGTGAATAAAAGAACTTGTCAAGCAGTTGGACAAACAATTTACAAATTTTCATTATGTGGCTAGGCCAAACCTAGCCACAATGCTAGGATGTTTCTAATCTGTCAAAACTCCGAAGACCATTAAGTCTTCATAGGACGACCCCATGATATAGCGTCCGTCCGGGCTAAACAGCAGGTTGTCGAAGTTGCCGGAAGCAGAAGTTGGGAGAGCGATGAGAATATCACCTGTCGTCACATCTGCGATGTACAGCCATTCCCGCCTGTTAAGCAAGAGCAGGCTTTCATCCGGGCTGAAGCTCATCACGGTGGTGCTACCATCGGCTAAATCAGCTAAATCAATCTCCCAGAGTGCTTCACCCGTTGTTAGGTCAAACAACTGAAGCAACTCGTTATAATTCGCATCATAACTCAGCACAGCAAGGCGTGTGCCATCCGCCGTAAGTGGGAACATCTCTTCTAAATTTTCGCCTAACGTTATCGTGGTGCGAGGCGAATCTGCACCGAAATCATACACATCAGCCGTGTAACCAGCAGGACTCCACACAATAGAGATAATGGTGTTGCCATCCGCGCTGAGTAGCGATTGTGACCGCGCAAGGCTGTCGATAAGTTCACCGGTTTGCAGGTCGAACAATTCTGTCGTTTCGCCGTAACCAGATACAAACAGGGTATCGCCGCTTAAGCTAACATAATAAGCCTCCTGCGGATTGATACTACTGACCAACGCGCCAGTTTCGCCATCCACGACAAGCACGGTATCGTAGCTGACCAGCACAGCTTTATTGCCGCTATACGTGATGTAATCGAAGAATCGCGTTGTTAGTGGCTCGGAATTAAATAGCACTTCGCCCGTTGCAGAGTCGAAAACTTGCAGATACGCGAAGAAGTCATCCTCACCTGATTCGTTGATAATCACAAAATAGTTGCCATTGCCCAACACACCTGAACCAACAGCAAAAGCGTATTCATCCATCTGGGGCACAACGACAGGGATGGCAACCAAATTTAATTGCTGGACATTCTCGCTGGTGATAACAGGCAATGTAGAGAGGTCTATAACTTCCGGCTCAAAAAGTTCAACGGATGCCGCAACAGCCGAGAAAAATGCATCACTCTGGGCATAGCTCCCGCCAGAAACCATCAGCATCATGAACTTTGTATCTTCCTCGAACACAACCTGAATAATGACATTCACATCACCCGTATCCGCCCATACCTTCACAGCCGGATTATCCAAAAAGGTTGTTTGCTCCGCGCTGGTCGCGGGGTCAAAGCCTATGTTGGACATATACAAAGTTGCGACATCTTCCGCACTGTACTCTGCTAGACCTTCAGTTTCAAAAAACGCATCCGTGATTAAAAGAATCACAAAATCCTCAGCGCCGAAGTCGAAAGACCCGATTAAATTTAAATTTGTTGCCAGCGCAACCTGACCATCAGCCTGTGCGGTTTGTATCCCGGCAGGGTGCGAGACACGCAACCCATATAAAGTGCTGACAAATGTCTCGTCTAAATCTTCGACACTCTGTGCATGGGTACCAAACACACCCGCAAACATAGTGACCAACAGCATAGTTAACATAACCCGTTTCATGATTAATCCCCTTGTATATGAAAACTCCCCCTTATCATAAGGATGTACCGTGACGGAATCGTCCCAAAAATGTGTCAGGTACACCAAAGCTGGAGTCGTTTTAGAGCAATGTATTCTGCTGGGGGGGCACAAAGGGCGCAATCAGCGCAGGGGAATCATTGCGGACGTTATTCACCAAAGTATCTACCGGGTAAACGCGCATTGGCTCTGATGGATAAGGTTGCAGAAGGGGCATCAGCGCGGCGGGGGGTAATTCTTCCGCAGAAAGCCATTGTTCGTAATGTTCCGGTGGCAGGATAACGGCCATGCGATGATGCAGAGTCGCTAAAACATCGTTCGGCTCGGTGGTGATGATGGTACAAGTGCGGATTTCGTCACCCTCCGGGCTTTGCCAATGCTCCCACAATCCAGCAAAGGCGAAGAGTGCATGGTCTTGCAAGTGGATGTAGTGCGGTTGCTTACCGCCGGATTGCATCTGCGGCCATTCATAAAAGCCCGTCGCGGGGATGAGACACCGCCGCCGCTTAAACGCCGTCTTGAACGACGGCTTCACGTCCAGCGTTTCCGACCGGGCATTAATCATCTTACTGCCGATGGCCGGGTCTTTCGCCCATGATGGGATAAGCCCCCAACGGTAATGGGTGAGTTCCTGCGGGGCATCATTGCTGATGACGGCAATGGGCTGAGTAGGCGCGATGTTATAACGCGCTTGCACCTCCGGCGTGGTGGAGAGGCTAAAATGCGCCTGGATGGTCGTGCCATCTGCGTTGAGTACAAAGCGCCCACACATTAGCGTTTAGACTTGCCACTTTCCGCAATTTGGCGGATGAGGCTTAAAATTGCCAGCGCGATGCTGAGTATCTGCCCGGTCTGTAGCTTGTTGGGCAAGCCTCCGTTGCGGTCAGCATCTTCTTCGGCGGCACGGGCATAAAGATACGCGCCCAATAAGCCAATCAAACCACCAACGAACAAGCCGTTGATGTACATACGATTCTTCCAATTGCTATTCTGTGGTTGACTCATGCGTATCCTCATCATCAGAATGGTTAAAAACATGGTCTAGGCCGGATAACCGTGTACCGATGTCGATACTATGGCGGCTCATCTTATGGCCGGTGCGGGCGGCTTGCTCCGCGACTTTGCGCGTCTGCTTGCTAACACCTTGTAAACCCCGCCGCCCGGAACGTTCGACGGTGTTGATGCCGAATATTGCGGCCACCAACACAGCATACAAAATAAACGAGCATAGCATCATGGGCAGGACGCCTAAGCAAATCAGTATCACATTGCTGATGATATTGGTTTGCTCCGGTGCACGTACCCATGCCATAGCAACAACACCCATCAGCATCAGCACCCCCAAAACAGCCATGCCCAACACGTACTGACGATATTGTTTACGTGCTGTTTGGGTTGTTTGGCTCATGCGTATTCCATGTTTCGGCTAGTATCGGTAAAATGCCTCTAACACTATTTTACCCCATAGCGTATAGAGGGCAAAGCGTTTATCTTGGGACACGAAACTGCAATTATTCAAAGACTACATATTACCTTCGGCAAGTTCGGCGCGTTGCGCTACACTGGCAACCTTGATGTCGCTAAGGTGTGGGAGCGCGTCCTGCGCCGGGCAGATTTGCCCATCCTGTATACACAAGGCTTTAACACCCGCCCGCGTATGCAGTTGGCCGCCACATTATCACTCGGCATTTCCAGCGAATGTGAGCTACTCGACCTTTCCCTGCGGGAAGTTCTGCCCACACTGGACGGCATTGCAGACCGCATTACGGCTGTCTCGCCGGACGGCATGAGGGTTTATAAGGTGGAAGATGTCCCGGTGAATGGCCCGCCCCTGCAAACCCTCGTCCGTAGCGCGGAATACCGCATCACCTTTATGGATGAAATCACGACTGATGAATTACAGCGCCGGGTCGCGGATGTTTTATCACAGGAGCAAATCATGAAAGTGGTAGAACGCAAACGCAAGCGTACCGCCTTCGACATCCGCCCGATGATTATGAGCCTGAACATTGATGAAAACGGTAATTTATTAGCACATCTGGCGACAGGCGAACGCGGCAACCTGCGCCCCGATGAAGTGCTGGAGCAAATGGGGCTGGGTGACTACCATGTGCGGATGCATAAATATAAGATGCATCTCGATGACTATGACTTCCACACGTTGCTAAACCGCCGCGAACAAGCATCCCAGACGGACGCTGATTAATTGCGGGCTTTGACGCTCAGTAATTCCTGCACGACATGGATGAGATGTGTCGGGCGGAAAGGCTTCGAGAGAAAAACGTCACATCCAGCGTCATACGCGGCGCGTTGTATATCCGGGTTAGCGACAGCCGTTAAAGCAATCACAGGAACGCCGGAATGTGTCGCATCGCTCTTTATCTGGCGGATAACTTCGATACCATCCGGCCCCAGCAAACGTGGCATGTACAAATCCGTGATGACTAAATCCGGTTGACAGGTATAAAATAAGTGCAGGGCTTCGTTCCCGCCTGTCGCGTGAATTGTTTCAATATTCGCCCGTTGTAAAACCAGCCGAATCATCTCGCAGTTAAGCAGATTATCGTCAATAACCAGTACAGTTGGCATTTCCCCTCCTGCGTATTTCATCAAACTCTAATCATAAGTGTACAGCCTATGATGACGTTTTGTATCAGCCTTTAGGGGAGTATTGTGACTGGTCAGGTGGTCAACCGAGAGTAGTCAGGAATGTTGCGCGTTAATCAGGTTGAGGATGATATGAGAGAGACTCTCAGGGTCAAAAGGTTTGGTGAGGAAGGCATCACAGCCGGATTGCCGTGCTTCATGTTCAATGTTGGTGTTGGGGGCGGCGGTCAGCACAATGACGGGTATGAGCTTAAGCTTGGCATCCGTCTTGATGTAGCGCACAATTTCCAGCCCACCCATGCCTTTATTCTGCGGCAAAAAAACATCAATTATCGCTAAATCAGCCTGTAATAGCAGGTTTAAGGCTGTGTTGCCATCATTGGCGACGATTGTCTCTAGCCCGGTGCGCTTAACCACATGCTGAATAAGCGTACAGTTTACTTTGTCGTCATCTATCACAAGTACGGTTGGCATGGCTAAAGCCCCCTGAAAAAAGCATTTTCGCCTATTTTAAATCGTACCTGGTCACTTTACATCTGACATAAGGCTACAAAGTACTAGCCAGTTGACTAGTGACAAATACATCAGGCACTAAAAAGGGCGTGCATGGCTTGGGCGGTCTGGTGTGGGTTTTCCAAATAGCTATAATGTCCAGCACCCGCATAAACCACTAATCCGGCATCAGGAATAAGCTGTTCCAGTTCCCGGCCTTGCTGTAATGGGGTATCTTGGTCTTTATCCCCCCAAATGAGCAATGTTGATACAGCCACTTGCCGCGCATAATCGCGCAAGTCCTGGTTGACGACATTGACAAACGTCTGGCGCATGACACCACTGACGGCGTTAAAATCCGCAGAGCCGTAACGCTGGTTATATGCGCTTTGCAGAGTCTCTGCGACTTTTGTTAATTTTATATATTGTAGCGCATTTCGCACGCTTTTATAAATATTCAGACGTATACGATTCATCACAGGCGGATTGCTACGAATTCCTGCCGCGTTTGCCAACGCCATCTTGCCAATGCGCCCGCTATGCTCCGCACCGAGTACTAAGCCTAAACGACCCCCAAAGCTATGCCCAAACAAATGCACCCGGTCTAAATTTTGCGCGTCCAGATATTCCAGCACAAATGTCACATAATCAAACACCGTCCACGCTTGCGGGGGCGCGGGTGTATCACCAAAGCCGGGTAAATCCGGCACATACACACGATAGCCTAAAGAGGCAAGGCGTTGTGCCAGAGGCCACATCAACGTAAGGTTCGCGCCCCATCCGTGTAATAACACAATCGGCGCACCTGTGCCCATCACCGCATGGCTAACAGCCTGCCCCGCAACCTGAATCACTTCACGCGGAATATCATTGTTATGGTCTAGTCCCATAGAGACTGCTTTTACCCTTCTATGGTAATTTTTGCGCCGAGTGCGACCAGCTTATCCAACACGCTACCATCAAAACTGCGGCGGAGTGCCTGCGCGTTGTCGATGACGGATTCCCCGCGTGCGACCAGCGCCGCCGCTAACATACCGAGTCCCGTCCGTACATCGGGAGAGTCCATATAAATCGCGTACAGGGGTTGTGCGCCCATCACAATCACGCGATGCGGGTCACACAGCACAATCTGTGCGCCCATCGCCTTGAGCTTATCCACAAACAGCAGACGATTGCTATAGAGCTTCTCATGGATGAGGGATGTTCCGCGTGCCTGGCTAGCAATCACTGTTGCGATGGCTACTAAGTCCGACGGGAAGCCGGGCCACGGGGCGGTCTCTACAGAGGAGTCTACGTCTTCCTCCCGGTTAGAAACCGTGAGCATCTCGTGTTTGGGGATGAAAATGTCTTGTTCCGCAATGTCTAAATCAATCCCTAAGCGGTGGTAAAACTTGCCTATCATCCGCATATCCGGCTGATGCGTGCCGTTGATGTGCGCCCGGCCACCGCATAATGCCACAATCGCGGCGATACTGGCTGTCTCGATATGGTCAGGCGGGATGGTAAATATAATACCGTTTAAGCCGCTTTCTTTGCCGAAGACACGCAACACATTAGAACGCACCCCCTGAATTTGTGCGCCCATGCGCTCCAGGCATTCCGCTAATTGTTGCAGATGCGGCTCAGTCGCGGCATTGTGGATGACGGTCTCTTTACCGAAACACGCGGCCAACATCATGACAATCGCCGTCGCTGTAACGCTGGTCTGTGTGAGGATGATGTCTTTATAGTCCCAGCGCACCGGGCGGATTTCCACACCGCCGTCCACATTGACCACATCAAAGCCTAAATCACGCAAGGCTTCCAGGTGAGTACGGATACGATTCAATGGAAAGTCAACTTCCATACGAACAAATTCACGACGCACCAAAATAGGGGCAAGATACAGCAAAGCTCCCGTGAAGCCGTTGGTTTCTTCGTTGGTGATGATGCGATGAAGCACCTGTTCTGTCTGGATGTGCAGGGTTTGTTCTGTCGGCTGATGGTTAACCGTCGCGCCCAACCGCCGCGCAATCGCCAGCATCGAGTCTATGCCGGTGGTATTGGGCATGTTATGGAGTGTTACAGCATCCGCCGTGAGCATGGCGGCGGCAATTAAGGTAATGGCGGTGTTGCTGTTGCCAGCCGGGTGATAAGTACCGTTTAGCGCGTGGCCGCCCTCTACACGTATTCGCATGGGTTTTGCATCCCTTCCCATTCTTAAGCGGTGCAGAACAAACGATAGCGAATAGTCAGGCGGTTTGCAAGCGTAAACCTATCGCGGGAAGATGTCGGCTACTTTTGCCTCAACGCCGAGCAGGATGTCACCCCTTAGCAATCTACAACAAAAAACGCCCGGCGGGTTTTACCGGGCGTCATAGTTTGTAGCGTTTAATTAAGCAGGGTCACGTTGGGCACACGTTCACCCTCACGCCCACGTCCGCGTTCGCTGATGGGCTTCACAGGGGGGCATTCCCACGCCATTTTTTCCGTTTGGCTACGCGCCTCTTTGAACTTAGGCAGAATACCGCACGCGAAGCACTTATCGCGGCAATCCACGCGGGTTTCGCCTTCAATGCTCATCAGGTAGTCATCGCGCAGGAACTTCTTATGCACCGCCGCGTCGATGTGATCCCATGGGAAGACTTCTTCCAGACCACGTTCGCGCCGGGTATAAAAGTGTGGCGACAGGCCCACTTCATCAAAGGCCGCCAACCAAACATCGTGCTTGTGTTCGTCCATCCATGCGTCAAAGCGTGCGCCATCCCGCCATGCGCGGAAGACCACCTCCCCCAAGCGCCGATCACCCCTGCTCAACCAGCCCTCAAATTCACTGGATGCTAAGTCATTCCAGCGCAGATGTAGCCCCTGCCCCCGAATTTGACTCTTGAGTAGTTTCTGCTTTGCCAGCACTTGCTCCGGCGAATCCTGTGGCACCCACTGAAACGGTGTGTGCGGCTTGGGGATAAACGTACTCACGCCGACGTTGACATTCGCCTTGCCGCCGAGTAGCTTCCGGCCTTCGCTCAGCACAGCCTTACATAAGTCAATAATGGCCTGCACGTCTTCCAGTGTTTCGTCGGGATGGCCTATCATGAAGTAGAACTTGATGGTACGCCAACCGCGTGAGTAAACGTCGCGGGCGGTCTGTAATACTTGCTCGTCCGGCACATATTTATTGATTTTATTCCGCATACGCTCGGTGGCCGCTTCCGGCGCGAAGGTGAACCCGCTACGGCGTGTATCTCCGATTTTATCCAGCAAATCCGCGCTGGTGGATTCAATCCGCAGGCTTGGCAGGCTCAGGCTGAGGCCGCTTCCTTTGTATTTTTCGTATACAGCGTCGGTTAGTTCATCCACGTAAACGTAATCCGACGAAGAGAGGCTCAACAGGCTGATTTCCTCAAAGCCGGTATTCTCGATGATTTCTTCGATAGCGTCCATCACTTCCGCTACAGGACGCTCACGCACCGGGCGCGTAATCATCCCGGCATGGCAAAAGCGACAGCCCCGCGTACACCCCCGCATAATCTCTATCGGGGCGCGATTATGCACCGTGTCGATATTGGGCACAAGAAAGCGCGTAAAAGGCTTGGGCAGAACGGGCACAATTCGCTTAAGGACACGGGCTGGTGCATGGGGGTTATTGGATGTTGTAGCGTGTATCGTGCCATCCGCGTTATAAGTCACATCATAAAAGCGCGGCACGTACATCCCTTGAATCCGCGCAACAGCTTCTAGCTGTTCCATGCGGCTTGCCCCACGCATCATACGCAGGGTGTTGGCAACTTCCACGATGATTTCTTCTCCTTCACCAATCACAAAAGCGTCGATAAACGCCGCCATTGGCTCCGGGTTATAGCAGGAATGCCCCCCTGCGATAATAAACGGATAACGCTCGTCACGCTCCACACTGCGAACAGGCATCCCGGCAAGATCAATCAGGTTCAGCACGTTGGTGTAGAGCTGTTCGTAAGGCAGACTGATTCCCAGCAGGTCAAAGTCCGCGACAGCGTGCTTGGTTTCCAGCGAAAACAACGGAATCTCGCGCTCACGCATCAGGGCTTCCATATCAGTCCAGGGAGAAAAGACACGCTCCGCCAGTAAATCCGGTTGGTTGTTGAGTTGTTCATACAACAACATAATACCCAGATTCGACATGCCCAAGTCGTACACATCCGGGAAGGCCACCGCCACGCGGAAGTCAACCTGTGCCCAATCTTTGACAACGCTATTGTATTCCCCGCCGACATAACGCCCGGGTTTTTCTACCTTGCGTAAGATACGGTCTATCGCCGCTTCAATCGCCTGTGGATTCATCTATCTGCCCTCGTCAAGTTACGTTACTTAATTCCCTGCCACAAGAGTAACATAAAACAGGCGTGGAATCATGGCGCATCATAGGCCAGAGTCAGCAGATAAGAGTCAAAGATCACGCGGGTAATCCCATCCGACGTGCCCGCACTGAGGTTCATGCCGCGTATACTGTAGCTGTTCGCATTGTCTAATATCCATCGAACCGGCGGCTCATCACCCGAAAAAATGCTGTGCAACGAAAACCCAGCAACATCATCCAGTCGGTTATACATCAGGTAAACATCATGTACTGGTAAGGTCAACCCAATCAGTGAGGAGTCGAACATCGGTGCAAAGCCGTCCAATCCTGGTTCAAAATACTGGGATTCACTCAATTCGCTAAAGTCAACAATCGGCACAGCGTCGCCCGTTGCCACATCAGCAACCAGTGCCACAGCCGGAACAACCATCTGGGACATATCCGTACTGACAATCACCACTGCTGTGCTATCTGCTGACCACAAGAGATTAATCGGGCTTACCTGACGTACCGCTTCCGAAAAGCCACGCTGACGAATTGTTGGAATATCAACCAATTGACGAAGTTCACCATTCGTTAAATCGACTAACCATATTCCCTCGTAGCTGTTGGGAGAAGGTGAAAAAGGAAGATAGCTCGTCATAAATGCAAGCATTGTGCCATCCGGCGAAAGTGCTACCCGGTTATTGCGGTCATCATCTATCACCGGGAAAGATGTTGTCTCCTGATATTGCATCTGCTCCAAACTGACGACAAATTCCGGTTCAGCATTTGTCAATAGTTCCGCTTGCGGGATGCGAACCAGACTGACAGTATATTCTGGTGTGTCCTCGTCAACAGGCTCATAAAAGAAGAAGTATAAATCGCCCTCTGGTGACCAGACCGGCTCAATCTGAAGGCTACTGTCCTGCGGGGTGCGTTGGGTCAGATTGCCGGTCTGTACATCCAATAACCAGATTTTAGGTGAGAAAAAAAGCTGTGCAAAATTTTCAGTCATGGCAACAAAGCGGCCATCCGGTGACCATCTGGGGGCGTTGTACAGTAAGTGCCCGATGCTCCTTTCCAGTTGAGCGCAGTTGTTTTCGCTGGTATCAAATTGATATACACAATAGAAGTCGTTATCCATGATGAGCAAGGTCTTGCCATCCGGCGCAAGCTGATAATGTCTGCCTGTCTGCGGCAAGATGTCATTCAGGTCTTCCACGCTTACAAAGCGCAGGCCGTCTTGTGTCTGGTCAGTTTGAGTTTGGGCGTTAACGGGGTAAAAAATCAGGATAGCTAGCAGAACGCCCATAAGAAGTTTAGACATAAAACAGCACCCTTTTGTTTGTCGAATACTGCCTTCATCCTATCAACGCACAGGGATTGCAGGCAACATTACCTTAGAGCTATCCAGGCTATAAAAATATGAGGGTGTGTGTTGTGGCGTTTTCTACATCACTATAAAAGCCGCGTAGGGCTGGGTCGGGCTGTGCTAACGCCAACTGATACATCGCCTCGCGGGTCATCTGCTGGATTTCGTCACGGGGGATGCGGGTTCTGCCGTCTGTTTTGAACTTAAACGGACGCCCGAATGTCACATGGGCACGCGCCCGGCGGAGCTTCTTCCAACGAGTTTTAAAATCCTGCGAATGGCTCATCGCCGCCGGAAGGATGACTGCATCCGCCTTTGTCGCAATATACACCATGCCATCTTTGCCCTCGCCTAGCCCTTGCGGGTGACGTGTGCCTTCCGGTGCAATCAGGATCATCTGTCCGGATTTGAGTAGCTCAATGGAGTTGGTCAGTGCTTTACGGTCTACGGTATCCCGGTGGACGGCATACGCCCCCCACCACCAATACAAAAAGCGGAATAGGGGATTGCGTGTATTTTCAATTTTGGTCATGGGGATGACGTAGCGGCTACGGACTTCCCCGATGCACACAACGGGGTCAATCGCGCTGATGTGGCTCATCATCAGCACACAAGGCCCAGTGGCAGGGACGTTCTCTCTGCCACTGGATGTAACCTTTGCTAAAAACGTGTAGCCGATGACATAAAGCACGCCCCGTAGTAAATAGCGCCGCCATGCCAAACGCGGCTGACGTTTAATGTACTCTGTCACGGATTCTGCCATATGCTACCTATGCCTACTGCTTGTTCCGTTGCGCGTTTCGTTTTTGCTCCCGCAGGCGACGACGGCGGCGACGGATGATGTCCAGTTCCCAAGCAACTTCTGACATATACTTCACTTCTTCATCACTCAGGCGGTACCATTCCCCGCGCCGGAGCGTACCCACACCCAACATCCCGATGTGTGTCCGCATCAACTTTTTGACCGGGTAGCCCAGCACAGAAGCCACCCGCCGGATTTGCCGTTTTTTGCCTTCAATCATCACAACGCGGAGCGTCGTGGTGTTCTGGCTGGTTTCCATCACTTTGACATAGCAGGGCGCGGTCTTCTCGCCAGGTGCGATAAACAGCCCATTCTGCCATTCTTCCAGTGCTTGCTCGGTTGGCTCGCCGTAGACCGTTACTTTATAGGTCTTGGTATGTTCATAACGCGGATGTGCGATACGATTGGTCAATTCGCCATCGTTCGTCAGCACCATCAAGCCTTCGCTCTCCGCATCCAGGCGGCCAATGGTGAACAGATGCCCTTCATACGGGATCATCTCGCGCACGGTTGTACGGTCGTCTTTCGGGTCAGTCGCAGGTGCGGAAAGAATATTCGGTGGTTTGTTAACCACATAGTAGACTAGCTCGACACGATCCGGATACATACGCTCCCCATCAACGCGGATGTCGTCTGTTGTGGGGTCGGCTTTATCGCCTAGCTTCGCCACTTTGCCATTTACGGTAACGCGGCCTTGTTCGATGATTTTTTCACAGTTACGCCGGGAATCAAGCCCGGCCTGTGACATCAGTTTTTGTAAACGTTCTTGCATTCTTCACGGTAACTTTCTACTTCGCGCCAGAATTGGCGCTTGCTTGCGTGGAGCAAGTAGTCTAGCAGAATCTGTGATAAATAAACAGAGTTCGCCTTGAAATAGCTCAAATTGATTGTTATTATAATTGAGACATTGTATCATTAAAAGGAGTTTAACGAATGCACAAAATCCGTTTGTTGATGTGTTTATTACTGATGTTTGCGCTGGCTATTGCGCCCATCCACGCGCAGGACGACCATGAAGAACATCTTAATGTCGTTGTCACATTTTCGATTTTGGGCGATGTGGTGGCACAGGTCGCCGGAGATGCGGCTAACATCAATGTGGTTATGCCACGTAACGCCGACCCGCACGTTTATGAACCCACACCACAACAGATTATCGCTATGACGAATGCTGACGTGGTATTTTCCAACGGGATGCGCTTTGAAGAAGGTGTCGTGCCTGTATTGGAAGCTGAAAGCAGTATTAATCATGTGATTGCTTCGTTGTGTGTCCCCGTCTGGTCATATGAAGGTCACAGTCGCGACCATGACCACGATGACGACCACCATCACGACGATGACCACCATCACGATGGCGACCACCACAGCACAGGCAATCTCCTTGATGTTCTAGGCGATCTGCACACCGAAGACGATGACGACCATCACGATGACGACCGCCACGATGATGAACACCATGATGACGACCACCATCATGACCATGACCATGACCATAATGAGGATCACCATCACAGCGCAGACATGGAAGACATCGCCGCTTTGTGTGCCGCACATTGGGCGGAATTAGACTCCAACTTTGGCACTCCGGCTTACTTCGCATTGACGATGGGACCACTCTACGCGCAGGATTGCGGTAACGACAGCCATGATCATGATGAAGATGACCACGACCATGATCACGGCACTTGTGACCCGCATGTGTGGATGGATCCGCATAATGCAATTTTGTGGGCGTATCTCGTGCGTGATACCCTCAGCGCATTAGACCCAGACCACGCGGACATCTTCGCGGCAAATACGACAGCCTACACACAAGAACTAGCCGCACTTGCACGGGTTTCATTCGCTAGCCTTAGTACCATCGAGTCAGAAGACCGCATTCTCATCACCAATCATCAGACGTTCGGCTACATCACCAACCCGCTTGGCTTTGGCGTGGTCGCGGAGGTGTTCCCGGGTGGAACAACCATCATCGAGCCAAGCGCGGCTGATTTGGTGGCACTGATTAACCTTGTGCGCGAAACCGGAGTCGGTGTGGTCTTTGCGGAGAACACCACCAATCCAGACTTGTTACAACGTATTTCCGAAGAAACAAACACGCAAGTTGCCGTACTTTTCACAGATTCGCTCAGCGAAGCAGATGGTGTAGCCCCCACCTATACCGAGCTTATCAACGTAAATATTCAGACGATTGTTGAAGCACTCGGCGGGGAGATGGTCGCAGACCCGGGCGAACTGATTATCGCTTTACCCGAACACCATGATGATGACCACAGCGCCATGAGCATGGACATGAGTGCCGCATATCTGACCATCACCAACA
>DAIMZF010000046.1:0-22538 GCA_036734085.1 Aggregatilineales bacterium | reverse complement strand
TGACAGAAACGCGCAATTTTACCCTCAGCGATAGCACAGAGCAGATTATCAGCCGTATTCCGGTCAGCCTGCGGATTATCGGCTTTTATTCGGCGGAGAACATCGCCGTGCGCGAGTTAGACGACCAATACTGGCGGCAATATGAGGTGATTTCCAACGGGCGCATCCGCCGTTTGTATATTGACCCGGTAGAGCAACCCGCAATCGCCAATACCTATGGCGCACAGGATGGCGATGTCTTCATCGCGCTGGCCGACGAAAACGACGAGATTATCCCGTCTACAATCTCGTATGTGCCCATTGTAGACAAACACGAGCGCGATATGTCCTTCGCCATCAACCGTTTACTGCAACAAGGCAACTTTGCCGCATTCTTTGATACATCGCACGGCCAGCGTAGCCTGCGTGATACGTCCACGAACGGCTTATCCATCGTTGGGGAACTGCTGAACCTCAACGGGTGGCGCGTGGTGGAATTTGATTTGCGTGAGCTTATCGCCAATAACCAACCCATCCCTGCCGAAGCCTCTGTGGTGGTTTTATCCCGCCCGCGTGAGGATTTCGCGCCCGCGACCATCGCCGCGATTGACGCATACTTAGCGCAGGGCGGTTCCATCCTCATCATGGCCGACCCGGTTTTCGCTGACCAGGGCTTTTTGCTGGAACAAAGCCCGTTCAACAGTTATTTATGGGAAAACTGGGGCATCCGTGCGCTGGATGCTGTCGTCGTTGAGTTTTTGCCCGGCGCGGACAACCCCACCCCGCTTGATGCTATCAGTGTGTACACCTTCGACTCGCCCATAACGGCAGGTGTGAACATCCCCGAAGAACCGGACAGTTACAGCCTGTTCCGCCTGGCGCGTGCCATAGATGTAAGCACATCGCCACCTGTAAACAACGGAAGCGCCATCCTCAGTTCTGATTTTAGCTATGGGGAAACAAACCTGCCTGCTCTGGGACTGAATAATGAATACGAATACGACGAAGGCGAAGACCTTGTGGGGCCTTTAGTGCTGGTGGGCTTTGCATTTAACGCGGATACCAACGGGCGCATTGTGCTGATTGGGGATAGCGACTTTGCCAGTGATGGTCAAATCAGCTCACCGCCGGGCAACGCGCAATTATTCTTCGGCGCGATGAACTGGCTCACGGAGTTTGAGGAAACCATCTCGTTTGGTTTTGCGCCATCCGCCCTTGCCCCACCGACCATCTTTATCTCACCCAGCCAGCTAGACCAGGTGACGTTCTTTGTCATCTTCTTTGTACCGGGTTTACTGCTGGCCTTTGGCGCGGGCATGTGGTTCTACCGGAGCAGACGATGAAGGCCGGGCGCGGGCGTAGGTTCCGCCTTCCCGGTTTATTACTACTCATTGTGGCGTTTATCGGCATGGGTGCCTTACTGTTGCTGGATAACGACAATCGCAGTAACAGCAACGCCCCATTGCTCGTCATCCCGACCCGCCCGCCGGTTATCTCGGAAGATTTATTCCCGGATGTCCTGCCATCGGAGATTAACGCCATCCGCCTGACCGACCCCAACGCCCGCCAAACACTAACGCTGGAACGGCTGGATGATGGATGGGTGGCGCTGGAATATCCCGGCCAGGCGGTTGATAGTGAAGTTATAGGCGGCATCCTACGCACGCTGGCCGACTTACCCTATCAACGCCTCTTTGATGTCCCAACGGGGGCTTCTTTGGAGCAGTACGGTTTTTTTAGTGATGGCCGTTACTTCTTCTCGATTCAGTTCCTCACCATCTACGAAGAACCGCACATCGTCGCTATTGGTGGGCCAGTGTCGGACATCAACACGCCGACACCTAACCAGGCCTTTTATGCCCTCGTGGATGACCTGCCGGGTATGTATCTCATCCCTGCCGGGCCAGTATTTTTTCTTGTGGAGCAACTGCTCAACCCACCTTTAGGATAAAAATGCAACCGATACAAAGACCTCCAACGCGCCGTGTTCAGCGCGGATGTTTCTTTCAATTTGTTCTGGTTATCGCTTCGCTGACGTTGTGTACGCTGGCGACATGCGGAACGCTGATGCTGGTGTACCTTGTCGCGCCGCCCCCCTCTTTGAACGTGGCCGTCATGGGGTTGGATTCTCGTGATGGTGAAGGCATGGTCACACGCTCGGATGCAGTATTGCTCGTCGGCATCAAAGGCTTCCGGCTGAACGTCGCTTCTATCCCGCGTGATGTGTTCATCCGCGTACCCGGCTACGGGGAGCCGCAACGGGTGAATACCATCAACGTGCTAGGGGAAATTAACCAGGATGGCGGCGGGCCACGCTTGCTACAGGATAGCATTGAATTGAGTTTCGGCGTGGCCGTCGGTCATTACGTCCGCATGGATTTTGACGCCTTCCGTCAGATGATTGACTCGGTCGGTGGCGTGACCGTTGATGTCCCATCGCGGATTCAGGATTTCGCCTTCCCAACGGATGACTTTGGCACGATGACAGTGACATTTGAGGCCGGACGCCAGCGTATGAACGGCGAACGCGCCCTCATCTATGCGCGGATGCGTAACCCCGATGACGACTATCGCCGAACCGAACGCCAGCAACAGGTGCTTGTCGCGTTTGCACGCAAGGCCGCGCTCCCGATTTATTGGCCCGGTCTGCTGGCAGTGCTGACTCGTAATGTGGAAACCAACCTCTCGCCGTTTGAACTCATACGGATGCTCCCGGCGGCGGTATTTGGCATCGGCAATGCGGAGCAGTTTGTGATTAACCGCGATTATGTGTTGCCGGGCGCAGGCGGCGTCGTGCCGGATTATGAGCGCGTGAACCGCATCTTCGGCGAGATGTTCGGGCGTTAGGCGTTGTCGTTGGGCAAGGTCGCCAACACACGCTGAATTTTTAACGCTAAGTTGAGGATAAGCCGATTATCCGCGTCGTTGAGGTCTAGCCCGGTTAATTCGCTAATGCGTTCCAGCCGATAGACCAACGTATTGCGGTGAACGTTAAGGTCTTCGGCGGCTTTGGCTAAGTTGCCGTTGGCCTCAAAAAAACCGGAAAGCGTGCGGACTAAATCGCTTTGCTTGCGCTCGTCATGTTCCACAAGCAAGCGCAGGGATTCGTCATAAAAGCGGCGCAGGCTTCCTAAGCTCTTTTCCTTGAGGCTCAATAAAAGTTGATACAATTTTAAATCACCGTAGAAAGTCGTGCTATCGCGTTCACCTAATTCTGCCGCAATGCTGATGGAGTCTTTGGCTTCGCGGTAGGCTTCGCGCAACATCCCCAGACTATCCGCCGGGCGGCTCATCCCGGCAGATACAGCGCCACTTGGCGTGCGTGTGACCAGTTGCCCGCGTACAGCATCCACAATTGCCCGCACCCGCCCGACGGCCTGCGGGGAGTCGTCCAGGGGGTAAAGCGCGACAATCACATCCACATATTGCCCCGCCGCCCCTTCAATATTACGGCGTGTCATGTCATCCCGCACCAATGAGATTAACGGCTCTAGCGGCAGTGCCGCACCCGCCTGTGTTGTGGCGCGGAACACCGATACCACAAACGGCGAACTGGCATCAAACCCGGCTTGCTGGGCACGGGTGGTTAGCAAGTCATCGTCGGCAGGCGTGCCACTCAGCCACATCTGCACCCAGTCGCCGCGTGCCTGCTCCACTGCGGAAGCAATCGCCCGTGTTTTGGCAAGCTCAATCGCGCATACATCCGCGCCATAGGTCAACACCTGACGGTCAAATTCGCTCAGCACGTCCGCATCGTCTATTAAGGATAAATACCCCGCGATGCGTTTTTCCACCTTGAGTACCGTTGTATAACCGATGGGGCTATGGATGATGCTTCCTTGTGTGGCAGGGGCATCACGCTTTAGCCAATTCTGGAATGCACTATAGGGGACACTTTGCAGGATGGAGCGCCCGGTGTTGGAACGGCGCGTCATGTTGGGGTAGACCTGCGCCATCATCACGCCCGCATCATCATGCACAACCACCGGCTTCGCCATTGACCGCGCCATAATCTGAATCAAACTGTTGAGGTCGCGGTTTTCCGCCGCGTGGGAAGTTAACTGCCGTTGAATCTCCAGCGCGCGCTGGCTTATCTGCGCGGCCTGGTTGACGATGAGCTTGTTGATGGCACGCTCAAGGCTGGTCAGGTTTGCCTCCTGCGGCAGTGCGATAAGCGCAACCTCGCAATCTTCCGCCGCACCCACAGCCGACGGTGACACGGGTTCGTGTACTGCCATCGCACTTACCCCGACCTGGCTGAGACTCTGGATGACTTCCGCTAAGGTGATGCGGCTATCGTAGCTCCGCAGAATATCCATCGAGATAAGCGCCAATTCACCTTCGCCAATATCCGGGAAGGCGGGCGGTTGTGCGCGGACGGTGACCGCCCACGTAATTTTAGTGTCCGGCGAGCCAGCAAGTAACGTTGTGCCCAAAGGCAACGCAAACTGGGTTAACGCTTGTAATGTGGTGCTATTCTGTTCTGTCATTCAGTCACTTGCTCCCACAGCGCACGTTGGGGTTTTATCTTGGTGGACTTCATCAACTATAGCTGAATTTCACGCGAGATTAAACCGAGAAACTGCTAAAATTAACGGCAATATCCGGCAATTAACGGGACACAAGCCTAACATGCTGTTGGCCTTAGTCTACTATGCCCGATGAAGATTAGGCAAATTGCCATAGGCTATTTAGCAAACGTTTATGTACAATGTTGGGTTGCAACTAGACGACATCACAAGGGAATGAGGAAGTATGGCACAGGAAACATTGGGCGATTTACGCGCTCAGATTGATGAGATTAATCTGCAAATTCTGGAACTGCTGAATAAGCGGGCGGCGATTGCTTCCCAAATCGGCAAGGAACAACAATCACTCGGCACACGTTTTTACGACCCCGCGCGCGAAAGTGAGATGTTGCAAGCCCTGGAACTTGCGAATAACGGCCCGTTTAGCAACGAGACGATTAAAGCCCTGTTTAAAGAGGTCTTCCGGGCGACGTTAGCTCTGGAAGAAAAAGAAGCCCGGCAGAAGATTATGGTTCAGCGCAAAAGCCCGGACGACAAGACGGTGATTACATTGCCGGATGGCTCACAGATTGGCAACGGCGATTTTACCATCATCGCGGGGTCGTGCGCGGTGGAAAGTGTGGAGCAAATGGAGGAAGTCGCGGCGGCGCTGTCGCAACGCGGAGTCCGCATTATGCGCGGCATGGCCTACAAGCCGCGCACATCACCCTATGATTTTCAGGGTTTGGGGGAACCGGGCTTACAAATCGCCCGGCAGGTTGCCAATAAATACAATATGGCCGTCACCAGTGAAGTACTGGATGGCTCGCTCATCCCGATGATGTCGGAATATGTGGATATCTTCTGGGTTGGTGCGCGGAATATGCAGAACGCGGTTTTGCTTCGTGCATTGGGCAAAGTACGTCAGCCTGTCATCCTCAAGCGGAGTTTTGGTTCTAGCTTAAATGAACTGGTCTATGCGGCGGAGTACATCGCGGCCAGTGGCAACCCCAACATTATCCTGATGGAACGCGGTGTTCGTACATTTGAAACATGGACACGCGCTACGCTCGATATTAGTGCAGTGCCGTTGCTAAAGATGGAAACCCACCTGCCCATTATCATCGACATCTCGCACTCTGCCGGGCGGCGGGACATCGCCCAACCGTTAGGCCGGGCGGCGAAGGCTGTCGGCGCGGATGGCCTGATGGTTGAAGTTCACCCTAACCCACCCGTCGCCATGAGTGACGCCAAGCAACAACTCAGCATCCCGGAATTCCACGCCTTGATGGACGCCATAGAAGCAGTCAAAGTGTCCTAAAAAGCTCAATGGGGCGGCGATTTTACCGCCCCATACAACACATCCTTCTCTAGCGATTATGCAGGAAGTACCACCAACTCGTCCAATCGCTGGTTAGTCCCCCATTCCCCACAGACCGCACCCGCCAGCGACCCGGCTGTGCGCCAACAAAGTTTATCAGATGCGACACATCAAACGCGCCCGGCGTGGTGGGTGCGGGGATGTTGATTAATGTGTCACCTGCACAGTTGGTTACTGCGGATAATGTACCCTGACAGAATTGCACCTGAAGCTGATACGACATTGCGCCATCCGCTAAAAACCAACGGAAGATTGTTTCTCGCGGGAAGATGTCAAATGTCTGTCCATCAGACGGCATGGTGCGTGAGGGTGGGAGTAGAAGCACGGGCGGCGACCCTAAAACAGCGCCATAAGTAAAGCTCCGCCATTCGCTGGGCGCGCCAAATTCACCATCCGCATCAATCGCACGCACACGCCAGCGATACGCTCCATCACGCGGTACAGCGAAGAGAAACGCGGTATTTGCGACTGTTTGCAACTCCCAGTTAGAGCAAACACCGCCGATGCACTCATCCAACTCTAGCCGATACTGCACCGCACCAGGCACGGGTGACCATAGATAATTCACCTGACGCGGGATAGCTGGCGGGAAGACCGCGCCGTTTGCAGGCTCTATCAACGTGGGGGCAGGTAGCCCAATGAACGCGGGCGTGCTGGTGGGCGATGGGCCGGTATAGACTTCTAGCCACAGGGCATCTGCACTGCCCGCCGCGACCCAACCGGATATTCCGCCCCTGTTGACCCGCCACCAAATAAAATTATTGGCATTTCGTGGCCCTTCCAGCACATTGAGGATGTCGCCTGTGTTTAATTGCGCGAACGCTTCGGCGCGTGTGCTGGCATCGCGCCGGACGTTAAGGTTATTCCCCGCCATCGTCACGCGGGCTAACCCACCAACAACCAGCGAATCACTCAAACCGGGTCTTGGCGTGCCTATAGGCGTTACATCCGTGCTTGTGCCAATTAAAACCCGCACATCATCCGCTTCTTCCACCATCCAACCTTCCAGGCCGCCGGGTGTGCGGATGCGCCACCATGTAAAGCCATCATTATTTGCTGGCCCCTCCAGGATGGTTACTGTCGTACCATTTGCCAATCTATCCACAATGGAGAAGCCAATGCCAGGCCCGGAACGGACGTTGGCGCGGTCGCCTTCCGTTGTATTTACCAATGCGCTCCCGCCGACAATCAAGCCACCTGTGCTGGGGGAAGCGTCTTCTGTCGCTACCACATCCGGCGCGGAAAGGTCATCTGGCAAGATGGGTGACGCCACCTGCGCCCAACGGCCAGCATCCAACGTATCCGTTGCGCCCAGCGCCCGCACCCAGACTAACCGCGACCGTCTGTCTGGCGAACCCGTCCAAACCACTTTGCCGATGTTGCCCTCAATCATGCTTTGAGTCTGGACGTAGACCAGTGATGTGCTATTGCGCCCGACAACCTCCGGGAAGTAGGCTTCAATTTGCGTTGAGTCCGCGCTGAATATAAAGCCATCCGGCACACCACGCACGACATCCAACACAATGCGCTCATAAGGCGTCAGCCCGGCAAGCGTGCCGTCGCGCTCCGTGATGAGGTGGACATTTTGCGCGTCACCGTCAATCTCACTGGAAACATAAAGCACCCGTTCGCCATCCTGAATAAAACGTGGGCTACGAAGAATGGAAAAATCGCTCACTAAAAACGGGAATGTGCCCTCCGAGATGCGTGCATCGTGGACATGAAGGGTGTTTACATGGGCTACCATGCCGGCAATGCCTTCTCCTTCAAACAGTGGAAAGCGGTCATCCACATAAGCGAACAGCGTTTCCCCTGTGCGCGGGTCAATGTCGGCGTCAATCGTCGGCAAAATGTTGGTGAGTTGCACTGTGTCCGCCACATAATCCCAGATGAAGCTCGGCGCAGTGACCAAAGAATCACTGACTGTAGGGTACATGACAAAATGCAGTTGATTGTTCTCGTCATCCAGCCAAAGCGGAATCGGAACATCAAAGGGGCTGATTCCGGCAGATTGCGCGATGCTATCCGTTGCGCTCATCTGATGTGTAATGCTCCCGCCAACGGTTAACCCATGAATTTGTAAAGTCCATACATTATTAGCAGACCAGCCAAACGCGAATAAATCCCCATTGCTGGAAAACTGCTCCGGGCGGCCTATAAAGTTGAGGTGTGTTATGGAAATATCCCCCACAGGCGCAGGCGGGCTGAAGCTCATCAGCGATGCCCGCGATTCTACGTCATATACAGCGACCGTCCTCAGCCCTTCGCGCTCATTTTCCAGCAGATAGGCTACTCGATTGCCTAAGGGGGCAACGGCCACATGGGGCGCGTAATCATAACCGAATACAGTGGGCAGAATAACCGTCTTCAATAAGAAGCCGTTGTTATCAACCTGTGTCATTTGTCCGGTAGATGCATCATACATCCACGCCAGCCAGCCTTCAGTCTGGGCGTTGACGGTGCTAAAAATCGCTGGCAAACAAAATACGATAAGTAATAACCCCAATTTTATACGTTTCATCATAAAGCCTTCTGTGTCTTTTCGCAGTTCATACCAGTTTATGACCGCCACCCCATTGACGCAAATTGATACATGGGCAGTAAAACATTTTTTACACCATAAAGCCGCCGCAATCTTCTATAATTAATGGTAATGCTCTTTAAATTCAGAAAGTGAACAAGCATGAAAAGATTGTCTCTTGTACTTTTGGTGTGCGCTATTGCGCTGTTGGGTAGCGTGGTGACCTTTATTAGCGCACAAGACAATGAAGAACGTACTTTTATTGGATTCCGTCCAGCAGACCGGCACATCAACTTTCAATATACGTCGGTGCTTGGTGATTATCACTACACCCAGTACATCCCCCCAGCAAACGGCGCACCGGGTTACACACAGGTCAGCTTTGAGCGTTATAACAATGCAACTGCAGAATGGGAGGATAGTTCCGCAAAAGTATTCGTTTATCCCGTGAGTATGTTCGCCGGATTTGACGAGATTTACATACAAACACGGGATGCCTTGCGCGATTTAGTACAAACACGCCTGGCACAGGTAGAAGGCACGCTCCCCTCTTTGCCTTATCCGCAAGTTCCGCAGATACTGAGCACGCGCCTTCAATACATTGATTTTATCAACGGTGCAGGATTGCGTTATGTTGGTGCATCCGCGTTCGGTACAAACCCCGTCGACAGCAACAACTTAACTTACAGTTTTCAGGGGCTTTCTGCGGATGGCGCATATTATGTGGTCATCACTGCCCCACTCCCGGCGGATTTTTTACCTGCCACAGAGGAGGCATTTTACAATCTGGATGAGCCAGGCCTGAACGCTTATTATGCCAACGTCCGCCAGCTACTGGAAACATCAACCGATAGTAATTTTACGGCCACTATATCCGCCCTGGATGCTGTCGCGGCATCCTTCCAGCTAGAAGCCGCGCTGGAGACTCAATTAGTGGGTGCTGAAGGCACAGAGCTATTTAACTATGATGGCATCAGCTTTAATTTTGATGCAATTCTGGCAGACCAGGTAGAAGCCCGCCGCACGGAAGCGGTATTGCCCGGCCCGGATGGTACAGCGCCAAGTATGTTTGGCCCAACGCCCGGTTCATTGGATATTGGCTTCATCGGCTACCCAGCGCGTGAGGGCATGTGGCCGGGAGAAATCCGCGTTTATCGCACAGCAGATTATCTGCCCGGCACGCCCGCCGATGAAGTACGCCAAGCCCTAACCAACCTGTTAACCGATATGCCCGCGCTTGCCCCCGTGATTGATGTTAACATGCAGGGGTTGCCCAATGGCATCTTGATCAATGCGGCGCAATCATTCGCCGTCAAACCAGAATATGTCACATTCCAGAACGGGCGCGGGGTGCGCTTCATCACGGCCTATACACAGTCGCCGACGTTCGTCCTCAACGGCGATGTGATATATACCTTCGGCGGCATCACCGATGACGGGCAATACCTCATCACGATGACACTCCCGATTAATCTGTCGATTTTATCCGATGAACCGCCCAACCCTGACCAGGTGGACTATGAGTCTTTCTTTGAAGTCTATCCCGACTACATCGCAGGCATCGCGCAGGCCATCCATGACATGCCACGAACAGACCTCTTCCCGAATTTAGATATACTGGATGCGTTGGTGGCGAGTCTGATTGTGGAGTAATTACCATGTAGGGTGTTTATCAAGGGCGGGGGCAATATCTCCGCCCTTATTAAGTAGGCCAGCTTGCACGGATGACTGTTTAGCTGGCCTGGCGTTCTTCTGTCAGGCGATCGTGTGCCCCTTGCCACAAGGATTGACTGCGCGTGAACTTCGTCACTTTAATATCGCTAAAATAGGGGAACAGCTTCAGCAGGATAGCAGGCATTTCGTCCCACTTTTCGCTGAGGATGACCTCTTTTAGCTCCGCACTCAGTTCATGCGTCCAGCGCCAACGCTCGCGGAATTCCTCCGCCTTGACCCAATAATCCCGTTTTTCCCATGCAATAGTGGATTCATCAATGCCATCGGCAATCTCTCGCAAGCAAAAGACCAACAACGCCAGCATATTTTTGCTGTCGTCGTCCATCTTGTTCTGTTGCGTTAACCGCCGGAGCAATTCGGCGCAGGTTCGCATCTGCTGGTTACGCCGCTTGCCGGGATTATCGGTGTTTATTACTCTCCCCATTAGTTACTTCCCTCATCTTGACTACTGACTTTATTCATGGCTTGTGCCAAAAACGGGCGGATGCCCTTATAAATCTGCCGTCCGTTAAGCGTCTTCAAGATTGTTTCCGCCGGACGACCTGTTTCCTCTGCCAGTTGCTTTGGTGTCATGGGTGTGTTGTTGTACTTCAGCAAAACACGGAAGACTCCATCCACCAAAGAGGTTTGTGGGTTGATGAAGTCATAATCTTTAGCCGCTTGCTGGATGGCTAGCTGTAACTCATCCAATTGGAAGACTTCGCCCGTATCCGGGTCTACAAAATCAACAAGCCGGTGTTCTTGTGTTTGTCCGATGCGCTCACGGGCTTCCGGCGGTAGATGGCTGAGCAGATACAAGCGCAAGTCATCGCGGGATTGCTCCCACCAGTCATAATCAATGTGAAATTTGGTGTTGAGCGTTGGTTTAATCAACGCGCTAGGTTTACCGGGTGCCATCTTTCGCCTCTCCTTGGTTAGATTATCCGCCCGTCAAACGCGGGCGACTATCTACGGGCAATTTAGCTTTCTGCCAATTGCCAATAATTACCGCCCACATCCACAAAATCGGGGTTGGCGGTCAACGTCGCTAAAATGGGGCCAGGTGGGCAACGTCGCACCACATTGACCGCGCTGTAAATCGTCTTGGCATGGGCGGTCGCTTGCGGGGTCAAGCGCCCTAATTCCGGGATGATCGCCCGTAATAAGGAGGCTAAAGTCCGGTTTTGGCTATTCCATGTGTTGACAAGCGCATCCACAGCCGCTAAATCGTCAATGCCCAAAATCAACAAAGAGTCAAAATCCGCGCCGATGCCGCGCCGGGTATTCTCGAATAAAATCTGGTCGCCCTTTGGTTGGAAGATAGGCAACCACTCGGTACGGGCGCGGTGGGTGTCAAACCGGATGAACACTTTATCCGGTGTTTCTGCTTGTTGCACATGCACATAAGCGCCAATGGGAATAGCGTGTTTGGTATAAAGTGGCGTCAGGCCGTAGATGTACCGCGCACCCGGCACAACCCAGCCGATGAATTCTTCGCCGTCGGCGGCATCCACCAGGGTAATGTAAATTTTGCTGGTGCGTTGGGCATAGGGGAATAAAGCGCGGATGTTCCCGTTAAGCGGCAACGTCCCGGCGCGGCGATGGGGATAAATCAGCGTAACCATGCCTTCCGTCACATCCCGCTTGACGGGCAGTGTACTGAGTTCGTCCGCAATATCATGGATGAGTTCCTGCGCTTCTTTACTCAACGAAGACGCATCAAAATCAAGCGGGCGATACTGCAAGATGGGCGGCACACTCTGCACCGCTTCCGGCTCCATACGGACTAAGTACCATAGCACCTGCCCCATCGGCCCCACTTCGTCAAAGCGACGGTCATTGCCCATCGCACCATTCATGGAGAAGATTTGTAAGCTGGTCGATGAACTATCGCTGATACCGCCGATTTGTTCAATGATTTCATCAGTCGTCAACGGCTCGCCTTCGGCCATGTCCAGCACGGCTTCCGCCAGGTTCAGGTGTCCTTCTTGCACTTCAATCATCAAATCACGCGGGAACCAGTGCTTCGCCAGGCGCACCAGAATATCATTGTTATCCAACGCGGATTCCACCGCATCAATGATGATGTCTTCCGCATCGCGCAGGATGTCGTCTGCATTAAAGTCGTTACCTGCTAAGGCCACAACACCGGCGGATGCTTCCTCTGCCAGCTTATGCGGCTGTTTAAACTCCGCCGCAAACTGACGATCTTTGCCGTCACCAAAATCCACCATCATCACGTTAAAGTCGCCATAATCAGCGTTTTGGCCTTCGCGGATGTCGGTCACGGTGGCTTTATTGAAGGCCAAAGCCGGGAACACAACTTTCTCACCAATCTGGTAAGCATCCGCCGGACTATACATTTTTGCGTCTTTGTACTGGTCTTCTAACGCGGTGGCTTCGGCTTCCAGGCGTTGAGCAACAAGTAGCCTGCTAATTTCGGTGATTGTGAGGGGTGTTTCTTTTTCCAGCAGAAAATTAACAATAAAGTCTATATCGTCATCATCTACCGTGAAGTTTTCTGCCCACTGTTTTGTAGGTTGCACGGATGAAGCCTCCATAACGCTGATGTTGGGTGGGGGTTGTTGGTTATTTGATGGTATCGATTATAAAAGAGGCTTTTAATGTTTTTCAAGCGGCTAATTGCCGAATCCTGCGTAACGTTGCCACTCCGTGCCATTAGCGAACAGGCCAAACACCCGGTTAGAAGGGTCACTGAGGAATAATGAGCTATCCGCAGATTGTTGGGCGGTCATGCTGTAGGGGACTTCCAGTTGTTGGGTCGCCCAGCCGATTCGATTACGCACCGCCGCATCCCCGCGCCATAACAAGCCGAATCCGCGTCGGGGTTGCCATGTGTTAGCACGCGGTGCATTAGCGTATTGCGGGTCATCCCAGGGCATGGTGTTCTCGTCAAAGTTATCACGGTAGACCTGCCAACGTGGGAACGCAAGGTCGTTATACATCACGTAGATGGCGCGTAACGCGCCGAACCAAATCATGTAACCGTTCTCAAATTCCTGATACACCCCCTGACTGGCGGTCGGTGGGGATTGCGGGCACGATGCCGGGCGCGGCTCCAGGAAGAACCACTGGCTATCACAAATGCGGTCTACCGGCGCGGCAACCGGTGCCTGGATGGGCACAATCACGCTGGTCGGGAATAGTTCACGGGTGGCGGTAGCCGTCACCGTGAGCGTCGGCGTTGGAGTAACAGTCACGGTCGGGGTGACGGTGGGCGTGGTCGTCGGGGTTTTGCTGGGCGGCATTGTGGGCGTAACGAAGATAAAATCCGCCTGCACCGTGACAACCTCTAAGGGCGATAATACTTCCAGGTTGGGTGGTGCGCTGGGTGAAGGCGTATCTGTGAGGATGCGAGTCGGCACAGGCAGAGTCGATTGGAGGGTGTTCTGCTGAACCAGAACAGGGCCGCTGGGCACGGTGGGGCCTTCCGGCGCACAGCCCATGATTAATAAACCCAACACACCCACTATCACCCAAAATAAACGCCGAAACGCCATATGACATCACCTGTTTTTGCCTGACAACTCGAGGACAACTATAACACATCCAGTTAAAGTATGCGCGGGTCGTTCAATGTGAATGAGTATCATAATCCACCTGTTGACCGCACTGCCTATCTCACGGTTATATTGTATAATATGTCCAAAATATCATGCAAAAACGCCTAGCAACCGGAACAAGAGGTCGCCATGTCCAGAGACAACCGCAAACGTAGCAACAACAGCAACAGCCGTAAAAGCCGCGTGAAGCCAGGACGTAAGAGCCAAGCCGAAGCAAAGATCGAACGCGCAACGGCTTTTCTTCTGGTAGGGGTGTTTGCTGTGATGTACATTACGGAACAACAAAATATTGATCTACCTAATGCCGCTGTGCCGTTTGCTGGCGCGGTCATCCTGCTGGGTTCCGGGCTGTATCAATACGGCCAACGCTGGCGTGTCAGCCCTTGGACGTGGATGGCAGGGACAATTCTGTTGATGTTGGCTGTTTACAACATCCAGATAGACCCTAATGCCAACTTCTTCGGCCTTTCATTACTAATCTTTGCACTTGTGCTGGCTGTGGGGCTATTTACCGGAGAAACGTAGACGTTATGACCATCGACACCAACGAAAAAATCACGATAGAAGATGTTCGCAAACTCGCCCTACCCCTTGGCACACGAGTCATTGTGGGCGATGGCTTGCTCAACCGTCCGGTAGCATGGACAACCGTTATCTATCCGGAAGATAACATCAGCACGAAGAGCGTGCAACGTGGGGAGATTATCCTCATGGCGGCGCATGAAAGCATCGCGCCACGCAAAACGACCGATTTAGACCTCATCCGGTGGGCGTCGGAACATGAGGCCGCCGCCGTTGTCCTTAGCGAAGCGCCTGGCGCTGGCTCCATCGCAGAAGCGAAAGCCTACGGCATTCCGGTATTGCATCTGCCGCCGGGTAGCCGCGTTCGCCTGGTAGAAAAAGCCGTCGTCAGCCTGCTGGTAGACCGTAAAGTACAAATAGAACGGCGCGGCACGCAGATTTACCGCCAACTCACACAAATTTCATCACGCAATGAGGGCATGTCGGAACTCATCAACACTATGGCGCGGTTGACTGGAAAAGCAATCGTCATTCAGGACAAACGCCTGCGTATTTTGTATACCTCTGTACAACCTCAGTTTGTCTCTTATTGGGATGATATTGAGGTGTTCCTGCGTAAAGTGGATAACCTCCCGGTGGAATACCAAGACCGCCACCGCGTCATTGAAGTTGAGGATAGCGTGCTAATGCAGTCATTGCCGACGCCGGGACTGGCGCGGCTGGTCGCCCCTGTCGTGACAAACGAAGTCGGGCGCGGCTATCTGTCCATCGTCGGGCGGGATAACGACCTGGATGATATTGATACGCTGGTGGCCGAACACGGCGCGGCGGCGTGTGCGTTGGAGATGGCGAAGCAGAAAGCCGTCAGCGATACGGAAAAACGCCTGCGCGGTACGTTCCTGGATCGCTTGCTGATTGGGGATGTCAGCCATCAGGAAGCCATCCGGCAGGGCGAACGCTTTGACCATGACATGACCAAAGCCCATATCGCGGTGGTCTTAAGCTGGCAGAGCGACATCGGCAACAATGGGGAAAAGCCGCCGTCTAACCGCCGCCTGGAGACAATCGTCAATAGTGTCGTCAACAGTCATCGTGCTAAGGGCATTGTGTGGCAACGGGAACGGGAGCAGGAGGTGCTTGTCTTCCATGCGACTGACCCGGAAAACCCCATCGACTCCAGCCTGAAGTTAGCGCAAGCCCTCAGCCAGGAAATTCAGCGCCAATACCCGCAGAATAAAGTCGCTATCGGCTTGGGGCAACCCGCACGAGAAATCGGTCTGTGGCGGTCTTCCTACCGGGATGCAGTGCAGGCGTTGGAGTTAGCCATCCGCCTACACACGGATACACCACTTTATATTGGGGATTTAGGGGTATATCAGTTAATCCTCAGCTTATCCGACCGCGAGAAGCTGTTGTCCTTCACGGAGCGCACACTGGGCACACTGATAGAGTATGACATGCGTCAGCACGCCGACCTTGTGAAGACGTTAGAAGCCTTCTTCGCGTGTCATGGCAACCTCAGCCAGACCGCCGAAATGCTGATTGTCCACCGTAACACCCTGCTCTATCGCATGAACCGCATCAACGAAATCGCCCAGATAGATTTAAACCGTCCCGAAACCCGGCTTGCGCTCCATCTTGCGCTCACCATCCGCCGATTATTGACGATTAACTAACCCTAGCGCCCGACGAGGGTTATCCGTGCCGTGCCATCCCAGCCCCAGGTGAGCACGGCGCTTTCATCCGCATTAAAGGCCGCCCCACTGATGAGGCTATTGTGCTGGACAGTCAGCAGATTATCCCCGCTTGCGATGTCCCATAAGAACAACTGCGTAAACGCCCAGCTTAACAAGCGCGTTTCATCGGCGTTCAGGCGTGCGCCTGTTACCCAATCCTCATGGCTGGCGCGGAATAATTCTGTCCCTGTTTCGGCATCCCACAGGCGCACGGTTTCATCCGCGCCCCAACTGAGGACTTTATCGCCGTTCGCGCTCCACATCGCGCCATTGACGAACGTCCGGCTATGGCTGAGTGAGCGCAGAACCAAGCGTTGCCCGTCGGATATATCCCAGATGACCGCCGCACCTTCCCGCCCCCACGTTAAAACACGCTGATTATCTGGATTGTAGTCTATGCCAATGGTGCCATCACCAAAGTTTAGCCCGCGCAGAGGTTCCAGCGTTGCCGCGTCATAAAGATAGGCGATGCCCGGCGCAGTAAACAACAGAATTTCTTCGGCGGTTTGCCGGGCATACAGGATGGGCGCGTCAAGCTGGATGGTTTCCGAAGTATGATGCTGAGAATCCCAACGGTAGAATATGCCGGATTCACCCCAAGCGGTCAAAAAATCAGCCGCGCGTGCGCCGTAGATGATACCGTTTTCGGGGTCATCATAGCTGGCAAGCGTGGCGATAGTTTCTAGTTCCCATAAGCGCACGACGCCGTTGTTTGTCCATGTGAGGATGGTATTATTCGACACCCAGTATGCGCCCATTACCGCGCCTTGTGTGGGGATTTCTTGCAGTAATTCACCGTTGGTCGCATCCCAGACACGCAACCAGCCATCATCGCCGGCGGTCATGATGCGCGTATCATCCGGACTCCATCCGGCGGCGGCCACCACCCCACCGTGATTAAGTACGAACTGCGGCGATGTGGGTTGGCCGGGTGTAACGCTGAGTATCAATAACAAAAATAAGCCGGATAAAAGAGCCAAAATAGTTTATCATCCCTGATTGATAGGCGGCCAGGCAACAAGGCACAGCTTACCGTGCCCTGTGCTATTCAGGTAAAAGATGTCTTGATAAGCGGTTGTCTTACTTGATGATGCGCTATTTAGGCGGGATAGAAGCCGCCCGTTGACGATTATCTACGACCGCTTGCGCCACATTGCGGACTTTATCATCATGGCTCGCCAGCGCGGACGCCAGAATAGAATCCGCGACTTGCCGCGCCTCGTCGGAAGCCCCCGCTTCGTCAGTCATTAAACTGGTAGAAATCCGCACAAGTTCTGCCTTTACGCGGCTGTCTGTCTCGATATTCCACGTTCTACGCAAAATACCGGGTGTACGAACATGGTCAATCCACGCTAAAGGCCAGATGACGGCCTCGCGGACTTCGGGCATATCATCGGTCAGGGCTGTTTCCAGCGCATCAATCATCAGGTCGGCGGCTTTGCTCTTCGCAACGTTGATCTTTAAGTAGTTGGTCGCATGGAAGAAGCCCCGCAATACCATCTGTAAGGTGATGCCACTTGTGCGCCCAATAATACCGGAAAGCTCCTGTAGCCAATCCTCGCCGCTAAGTTCCAGCAGGCTTAATACGGCGGCATATTTAACATCCGGCTCCGGGTCATTCATGGCTTCGCGCACCACAGGCTTGGCTTCTGGCGTGTCATTCTGGCCGAGTGCCTCCAGTGCTTTAATCCGCACATCCGGGTCTTTGGCCTGTAAACAGACTTCCAGCACGGGCACGGCGGCGGAATCCTGACAATCCCGCAAGCCCCATGTGGCCGCCTCGCGCACCTGGTCGTCTTCGTCCTTCAGCACTTCCACCATCAATTGATAGGCGTTGAACTCGCGTAAATCGCACAAGGCATAGATGGCGGCCTCGCGCACGCGGTAGTCTACGTCTTTTAGCGCCTGCCGCAGAAGTGGCTCCGCAGAGAACCAGGTAAAGCCGTACAGATGGCGTGTTACGCTGGCACGGGCGGGTGCATCGCCGTTTTTTAGCGTCTCCTCGATGATAACGCGGGCGTCACGGTCAGCACGGCGGGAGAGCATCTTGGCGGCGTTAAACCGCACCAGAAATTCCTCGTGATGCACCGCTACCGCCAACGCATCTAACGAGACAGCATCCGGCGGTAATAAGTTAAGCATCGTGGCAAACCGACGAATAGAAAGGCGACGCTCCCCTTTTTTAGTCAACCCACTCACAAGGCGGGGTTCGCGTCCGGTAATGTCGCTCATGGCTGGCACTCCTCTATCAAACGGTTAGCGCAACGTCGCCAACGCGACATTATCCAGTAAAATTTTATTGGTGATAATATCCGTCACGGTAACGCAGAGGCGACGGCGGTCATCCACTGTAAAGGCGGCGCGGATGCGCTCCTCACCCGGTTTTGCAGGGGGGTCTAGCTTGGCTAAAGCGCGGATAGCATCAGCTTCGTTGAGAGGGATAATCTGCTGTTCGCTGTTGGCGGCCTGTGCCACGAACACCGCCTGACCGTCCTCATATTTAACTTCCACCATCGCAATTGAATCGGTATCAATCTCCCCGATGATGAATTCCATCTCGGTTTGATCATCGCGTGATGCGCTCATCATGACCTCAACGGGCGTTTCCACCGGGTATCGGCTCCCCATCGGGATAATCTCATCGTAGTCGTGGCGGTTGGTGTCTTCGTTAAGGTGGCGGATGCCGTAACTATGAATCAGATAATCTTCCACCCCATAGCCGGCGGCAACCTGAAGCGCCCCTTCCGCCACTGCGGTGAACGGTTTGTCGTAGCGCACCGCCATATCCGTGAAGTATTGCGCGAGTGTGGTCTGCACGGAAGGCATCAGGGATGTCCCGCCCACCAGCAAGACATAATGAATATCCTCTTTGAAGATACCACGCTGACGCGCTACGTGCATCACTTTATCCACAACACGCCGCAATGCGGTAAAAAAGCCGTTCGCCTCCAGGATGGCCTCTAGCTCTTGCCGGGTAATGGTGACGTTTTGCGACTGCCCGTTGACCGGGAACTGCACGTCGGTCTGCTCCACAGTGGAAAGCGCGATTTTAGCTAGTTCACACTGGGTTAAGGCGATGGCATAATCCGCCCCAAGTGCCTGCGGCGTCAGGCCGAGCCGCTTCAGTACGTCATTCAGCAACCATTGGTCAACATCACTGCCGCCGATGATGCGCCCGGCCTTAGCGATAACCTTCGCCGTGTGCTGGTTTGCTTTGCCCCCACTGACCAACCGCTTAAGGAATCCGCCGGTTGTATCGCGGTTTTCCGGCAATTGCACCAGCGATAAATCCAGCGTACCGCCGCCAAAATCAAAGACCAGCACCACCGCGCCAGGCTTGGTCACGGCATAGCCGAGTGCCGCCGCCGTGCTTTCATCCACCACACGGATTTTATCCAGCGATACTTCATCAATGACACGGTTCAGCCATGCCAGATACCCTTCAAAGGAAGCAACAGGCGCGGTCAGCACCAGTTGGTCAATCTCATCATCTTTAAAAGGCATCGCGCCGATGAGATGCTTCACGAAATAGCGCCCGGCGTCTTTGTCCGCCCATTTTTCGCCGTCAATCAGGCGCGGCTCTGGTGCAGGTGAGGCCACAATGCCGCGCTTAAAATTGCGAAACAGGCGGTTGTCCTGCATGGCATCAAAGCCGCCTGTACGCACCGGGTATCCTACCGTTACAGTCGGGATTTTGCCGTTATTTATGTAAACAAGCGAAGGCACACTCGGCGGAAGGTCGCCGCCGGTGGGGTCGCTCAGGCCGTCAATCGTAATAATTTCGGCGGATTCAGTATCCGGCAACCAACGGGCAAATACGCTATTCGTCGTGCCGAAGTCAATCGCTAATTTTTGTCCCATAAATACCTTGCCAATAGTGTCAGTCCGGCATCATTTAATATACAAACTCTATTGTAGAAGCAAACAACAAACAAACCAAATGAGATAATGTTACAGGGTATTTACATTAGGTACAAAAAAGGGACGGCTGGTGTGCCGTCCCTTGAATATCGGGGTTAATTGGGGGCGATTATTCGCCGTCTTCTTCGTCCAGTTCTTCGAGTGCTTCTTCGCCAAGTTCGATGTCTTCCGCGTCCGGCTCGCTGTCCTCAGTAAAAACAGTTACGGTCAACGTGAACGTCCCGGCATCGGAATCCTGGAAACCGGCGACTTCAAATACTATGGGCAAACCGCCGGGAATTTCCAGTTCGCGTAAAGCAGAAGTCAGGCCGCCGAGTTCGTCATCATCGTTGTCCAGCACAGGGGCGCTGAGGTCATTGGCGATATAAACATACAACACCGTATCCAAGCCCGGGTCATCGCTGGAAACAACAACGTCAAACAAGCCACCTTCTTCGGGGGTGTTAAACGTGAAGCGCACACGCTCACCAAGAACCAACTCCGCCTCGATGCTTTCGCCAACGGTAATTTCGCCTGCATCGGTGAAGGGGATGGTCGTCGCGCCGTCCAGATGGTCAATCGCATATTGCAGAACAACGTCTTCTTCTGTGAACAGCGTTTCTTCCGTCACAGGGACGACAATATCCGGCGCAACGCCCAGACCTTCCAAGCGGATGCCGCCGTCAGCGTCCAGCGCACGCCCAATAGTGAATTGGAAGTACACGCCATCCGGCATGAACACAGGCTTGATGTTACCGCCCAGTCCGTCCGACGGGTAGAAGCCGATGATGGTGGCGCGGTCATTAATCGTCATGTTGTAGCTGAAGAATTCACACGCGCTGGCGCAAGCCGGGCTGACCAATAGCGCAATCGGGCCACCGTAGAAACGGCCATCATCCGGCGGGGTGATTTCTTCTACCTGTAGTGGGTCGATGAAGAAGTCGTCAAGGTCGGTGTAATATTGTGCGCGGTTGCCGATGACGGTTTTTTCCTGGAAGAAATAGCCGGTTAACCATGTATCGAGGTTGTAGCCGCCGCTATTCCAGCGCATATCCAAAATCAAGCCGGGAATATTCTGCGCGTTCAGTTGGTCGATAATCCATTCCCATATGCGGAACATGAGTTCCGGGTACTGGCTGAAGCTGTTAATCCGCACATAAGCATAGCCGGAATCCAGCACTTCATAGGTGATGGGTTGAGCATCGGAACCAGCCGCGCCACTCAGGATAGAGCTAAACGACCAGCTTTGACGCTCATTAATGGCTGTCACTGTGGCAGTTTCTTCTTCAGCCTCTGGATTTATGAACGCTAGTTCAACCTCTTCGCCGACTTCAAAGCGCACAATGTAACGTAATTCCTGCAAGCGTTGGCTGTGCGGGGCGCTGAAGGGTGCAGACCAAATATTGACTTTATCTACACGGTCTAGCGGGGGTGCGCCGTTAATTTCGGTCAGTTCCGCACCCAGTTGAACGCCCGCAACTGCCGCCGGGCCGCCTTCCAGCACATAATTAACGATAATACGTCCATCGGTTAGCTCACGGATGGCGATGCCAAGTCCGCCGTCTGTCTCGCTGAAGAACGCATCATTGGTCAATGGCAGGCTCGCGCCGATGTGACCATCTGGGATAGACCACACAAAATCCTGCATGGCGAACTGGTACGCGGTGGGGTCATTATCGTTCGTGGCTTGCTCAAAACGCGGATAAAATTCTTCGTACAGCGCGTCCCAATCAATGCCTTTATATTCCGTAAAGGCATATTCTCTACGCATTTGGTTGAGCAGGGCATCAAACGCTTCAACATATGTCAGAGCGCTATAATCGGAAGGCTGTAAGGATTGCTCTTGCTCGATGAGGTCAACGGTTGCTGTTGCGGCGCGGTCAAGCACGAACGGGCTTTCGTCCATGTCTACCACGCTCCACCCTGCCGGAATACGCATCATTGGGTCGTCTTCGGTGAATAACATACGGTCTTCACCAAAGCCCGACGGGAAAACCTGATCATCATCAGCCGCCCACACCAACATCTTGCCACCGACGACATCATAACGCAGTTCAAATTCCCGTGTACGGCGATAAGAGTTAAAGCCGGTGGTGTATTCCAGTTCACTATCCCAATACGGGCTACCTCTAAAGTTGGTATAGCCCAAAATACCAAAGACGGCTACACCTTCCCCATCGCCACCGCTTAAATCACGCAGGGGGCCACGCGGCACAATCGGCAGATGTAACTCGTAGGTGAATGGTGATACAAAAACGTCGCTGGTAACTTCACCCAAAGTCTGCCAGGTCGTTGGGGTGCTATCGTCAAAGTTACGGTCAATATAAAGAGCCTGGTTAATCAGTGCAACGTTGGTCGCACCGCGATTAAAGTCAGTCAAAAACCCGACGGTGTAATTCACTTCACCGACAATAACCTGTACGCCGCCTTCATCGTTCACGATGTCGGCTAACGGGATTTCATCCTCGTCCTGCGCCGTGGCTATCGACGCAAAAGCAAGAACAAGAATCGTTAAAAGTAAGGTCAATATACGTTTTGTTTGCACTGCTCTACCTCTACTAATAAAGTAAATACGATAGGGCTATTGTACAAAAGATATGAAGAAAGTCAAAAAACATAGCGGTTTAACGTGTGAGGAAGGAACACAAAAAGCGACAGGTTGGGAAGGTGTGTCAAAGGGTGTTGGCGGCGGCC
>DAIMZF010000045.1:11873-22618 GCA_036734085.1 Aggregatilineales bacterium | reverse complement strand
GCGGGGCTATTAGGCTTCGGTGGTATCGCGGGCGCGGCGGCAGGAATCGCGCAGTTAATCTTCTTCGTGTTCGTAGTGCTCTTTATCGGCGCGCTGTTGTTAGGTCGTCGTCTTATCTCCTAAGGGAGATGAGGCGGGTCTAACACCCCTAAAAACGCAAAGAGGGAGATAATATGCAAATTAGAAGAGATTATCCAGTAAGAGAAAGTGTTGATGTGCACAATACCGTTGTCATGCCTAACCGGGTGCGGCGTATATCCTGGGGCGCTATCCTGGCAGGTGCGGTTATCGCGCTTGTCGTGATGTTCGCCTTATATATGCTGGGTCTTGCCATCGGTGCGGCTACAGTCAACCCTGCACAGGAAATTGACCCCGTAGACCCTGGCTTGGGCGTCGGCACGGTTATTTGGTTAGCCGCAAGTACGATTATCGGTCTATTCTTAGGTGGTGTAACCGCCGGGCGCATGTCTGGCACCACCGATGAAGGCGATGGCGCTCTGCACGGTCTGGTGACATGGGCAGTCGTGACGGCTGTATCCTTATTCATGCTGACAACCGCTATCGGCGGCGTCATCAGTGGCGTGACCAGCGCGTTTGCATCGGTTGTTTCCACTGCCGGGCAAGCGGCGGGTGATGTTGCACCGGAAGTCGCACAGTTGATTAATATTCAGGATGAAACCCTACTGGCCATCCAGAATGAAGCGCAAGCATTTGTCGCCGCCGTCGCTGAAGTACAGGACGAAGACGGGCAACCCGTCACCCAAGCGACAGACGCCCCCCTGACGATTGAGCAAATTCAGTTCAACCGGGAAATTCGCGCATTCTTAACCAATCCTGCGGATATTACCGATGTGGAACGCGACCAGTTAGCAGAATCTATCGCTGAGCGCACCAACTTAACCACACAGGAAGCACGGGCACAGATTGACCGTTGGGAAGCCTTCTATGTGGAAGTCCGTGAAGAAGCAGAAGCAACCGCCCGTGACGTTGCTCAGACTGTTACCGATGCGATTGTCGTGTTGGCAGGCGCAATCTTCGCGGCGATGATCGCAGGTGCATTCGCGGCAGGTGCTGGCGGGTATGTCGGCACGGAAGAACACGTCCGTCGTGACGAGACAACCCGTGTAGAAACGACACCCTATAACATCCCTAGCGGCGCACCTATCCAAGACGTATAAACCTGTCCTATGGGTTTACGCAATCCCCTTTTTTGAAGCTCCCGGCCAGGTACTGTTGGCCGGGAGTTTTTGATTCACACCCTCATCACGGAACAATTCCGTATTGAAACACGTATGTACAGTAAACGGAGTGCAACACGAAAACGTACCTGATAATCCTAGACCTGCGTAGTAGGCAAAGCGTCGTTTTGGCGCAACCCAAGCGTAGATTTACAACCCTTGTATAAGGGCATAGAATGAAGCTAATAACCTGGAATGATCCACCAAGAGCGACAAACCATGACTTCACCAACCCGGAAAGCACAAACATCTGCGCGTGGGGGGCGTTCGCGTACCCCTACACGCGGATTATTGGCGCAAATCAGCATGATTTTGTTCCAGCCGATAACCTTCTTCCGCGAGATACCCACCCTGCAAACCAGCCGTCAGTGGGCGTGGATGGCATTTTTGATTGTGCTTGTGGTTGGCTTTAGCACCATCCAGCAGGCCAATCATGCGGATAGCTCCGGCGAGACGACGACACCGCCGACTGATGAGTTTTTCGGTGAACCGCCTATGATGGGTATGGGCGGTGGCGGTGGCTTCGACTTTGGCGGCCCACCCATTGACGGTCCGGTTCCATCCGGTGCTGGGGCGAGTGACGGCGGCAGTTCTGCCGCTAATTGGGAAATCGCGTTGATTGCGGCGGCGGGCTTTGTGCTGGTGTGGCTGGTGCAAGCCGCCCTACTCAGCGAAGTATCACTGTTCAGAGGACAATCCCCTAACCTGGGCGATAACTTACAAATTGCGATTTGGGCGTCCGTGCCGTTGGCGGTGATGGCGGCCTTGCAATTGGTGTTCGCATGGACGGGCGGCGAAGTCGGCCAGCCGGGAATTTCTGGCTTGATAGCGGAAACCCCATTATTCGAGAGCGCAGGGGAATTCGGCCAGAAGGTACTCATCGCGTTTTCGTCTAACCTGACTTTATTCTGGCTATGGTCGCTCATTTTACTGTATATCGGTGCGCGGCAAGTGCTTAAGGGGCATGTGCTATCCAGCGCGGCGGTCGTGGCCGCCTGGGTGATTGTCCTGACTTTAGCGCCGGTTGTCACCAATCAAGTGACGCTTCCCACCGCCGAAGCATCTATTGTTGATGGCGGTTTTCCGTCCGGTGAATTCTACGACGGGCCATTCTTTGACGAAATGCAGGGCAATATGCCGGGTGATGAAATCCCGCCATTTGAGGGTGAAATGTTGCCGGAGGATGACTTCCGCCCTGATGAGCCACCGATGGAAGGCGAACAGCCATGAACGCGACCAACGGCCACAAGGAGGAGGCCATCATTCAAGGGCGCGGGATCCAACGTGCTTTTGTGATGGGCGAGCAAACCCTGAATGTCCTGCGTCACATCAATATAGACATCCCGGCGGGGCAGTTCTGCGCCATCATGGGGCCGTCTGGTTCCGGTAAATCCACGCTGATGTATTGTCTGGGCGGGCTGGACATCCCCAACGGCGGGCGCATCCGCGTGGCGGATTGGGAACTGGACAGACTGCGCCGCGACGAATTAGCGGAGTTCCGGCGCGTGACAATTGGCTTTATCTTCCAGCAATATCATCTCGTGCCGACCATGACCGCCGTCGAGAACGTCGGCCTGCCGGGTGTGTTTGCCGGGCAAAAGCGCGATGAACGCCTGCGCCGTGCGGAAAGACTGCTGAATATCGTGGGCATGGGTGACAGGCTCGACCATCTGCCGCGTCAGCTTTCCGGCGGGCAACAACAGCGCGTTGCTATTGCGCGGGCACTCTTCAACGACCCGCCGATTATCATGGGCGATGAGCCAACCGGTGCACTGGATAGCAAGACCGGGCAGGTGGTGATGCGCCTGCTCCGGGATTTAGCGGATAAACGCGGCAAGACCGTAATTATCGTCACCCACGACTCGGCTGTGGCCGCCTATGCCGACCGCCTGATTCATCTGCGTGATGGTGAAGTCGTCAATGACCAGATGCAGATTAGCAAAAAACACACCAACGTAATGAAGGGAAACACAGAACACCATGTCAATTAAGCATATCGCCCTGATGTTGGGGGCGCTCATCTTATTCGGTGGCGGCGTGGGCGGATTAGGCATTACACAAGCGCAGGGTGAAGATGCCGGGCAAACGGAAGAAACACCCATCCCGGATACGCCCATTCCGCCTGTCCCCATCATTGATTATTTTGAGCCGGGACGTGTCACCACCGGGCAGAGCAACATGATTACCGTGCGCGGGCAGAACTTCACAGAAAATGCCAGCGTGCGTATCGCCGGGTATGGCGTCGTCAGCACCGCCTTTATCAGTCAAAATGTGTTAACAGCCACCCTGCCGGAAAACGTCCCGCCGGGTATGTACTATCTAACAGTGCTAACAACCAACGGAGAGAGCGCATTTTCTGCCTCCATGCTGACGGTTCTGTTTCCGCCTGCCCCCCCACCACCGCCGACACAGATTCCGCCCCCGCCGGAACCGCTCCCGCCGCCGACAGCTATTCCCGGTGAGCCAAGCCTGGTTGCACGGGACTTCAGTATTGAGCCATCCCCCGTGACGCCCGGCGCACCGTTCGCGCTACGCTTCACACTGGTGAATCAGGGCAATTATGCGGCGCTGGGCGTGTCTGTTTCGGTGGATGCCGCGTCCGGCTTTATGCCGTCGGGCGGTCAGGCCAGCGTTATTGTGCCGGATATTCCGCCGGGTGGAACTGCCGCCGTGACGATGAACGTCGTCGCACCCGGCGACGGTAGCGGCATGTTGAGCGTGCCGGTTAGCATGGCCTACCGTGACCAGCGCGGCAACAATTACACCGGGCAGGCCGCCTTTAGTGTCGATGCACAGGCCGTCTTGAGCGTGCCTCAACTGATTCTATCGCGCTACATGGTGAACCCGCGTACCGTGACGCCGGGCGAAGCCGTCAACGTGCAAATCCTCATCCGCAACAACGGCACGGGCACAGCACGCGGCGTCATCCTGCGCTTAGGGGAAGGCGTCCTGCTGGCAGGTGAAGAAGGCGACTCATTCAGCTTTGGAGATTTAGAGGCTGGTCAAAGCCGCGCCGTCGATTTACCGTTGATTGCCTCCGGTAGTGCGGAAGCTGGCCCACAACGGCAGGCATTAAGCATTCACTATATTGAAGGCGGCGAAGCCAAGCAGATTGACAGTAGCATCACCGTGCAAGTTGTCATCACCCAACAGCCGGAGCCGTTCATCCTGCTCTATGCCTACGAAACCAGCCAGCCAGTGTTAAAGCCCGGTGACCGCTTTCTGCTGGATTTAACGCTCCAGAACGTGGGCGGCGGCCTTGCACACAACACCTTCGCTACCTTCGGCGCGGCCTCTAGCGGGGATTCAGGCGGGGGCGGCGCACCCCCCACCAACGGCACAACCTTCGCGCCACTGGGCACGGGCAATACCGTTTATCTGGATACGATTGAGGCCGAAGGCGGCACAGCGCAAATTCAACAGGAATTTATCGTCAATGCGGGGGTGGCAAGCGGGATTTATGCCCTGCCCTTGACCGTCAGCTATCGCCAGCCGGACGGTGAAACCGCACAGACCACCCTCAATGCCAGTATCATCGTGTTACGTGCGCCGCGCCTGCGCGTGGAAATCACCCAACTTCCGCCGGAAATCCCACAGGGAGAGGTGCTGACGTTTCAGGTCGCGGTGATTAATGGTGATGACAAAGCGATTGACGTACCCAGTGTCCGCATCCAGCCGGATAGCGGCGACGTGTTAGACGGCGCAAGTTCCGCGCCCGGCACGATTGCCGAAGACAAGGACAGCAAAATCAACGCCGCCATTATAGTATCGCAAGAGGGCGAGCTGACGATAACGGTAGAAGTGGACTATCTGGACGACTTCGGCGGCGCGCAGACCCTGACAAGCCTGGTCACAGTCAATGTGACCGAGCCGATAGATTATGGCCCACCACCGGATTATGTCGAGCCACCGCCGCCCGTGCCGCAAGAAGAAACAGGCAATAATGGCGACTGGCTAGGCCGTTTCATCATGGGTTTACTGGGGCTAGGGAGCTAACATGCTCAACGAGCTAGGCCAACTCGCCATCAACAATATGCTTCGTGCCCGTGCCCGCCTCATCATGACGGCCGGCGGGGTGCTGGTGGGCACGGCGGCAGTGATTCTACTCATCGCGCTGACCATCGGCCTACAGGCCAGCGCGGAAGCCGACATCGGTAGTGACCCGTACCTGTTGCAGATGTACGTGATGCCTGCGTTTTCCTTCGACCCGCGCATGGGGCCAACCATGCCGGAAGACGCGCCGACGCTCAACGCACAGGCGGTTAATCGGCTGTGGCGTATTCCCGGCGTGCAGGCTGTCCTGGCCGGAATCCGCTTGCAGGGCGGCTACCTGCAAATAGAAGACGGATTGGGTTACTTTGATATGATGGGCATGGACGCCACCGTACTGCCGTATATGGGGCTGAATGTTGCACAGGGGACACTATCGCTGAACCCGGGTGAGGTGCTTGTCGGCGCGGAAGTTGGATTGAACTTCTATGACCCGCAAGCGGAAGAATACACGCCGATGACGTTTGACCTCATGCGGACACCCCCTGTCCTCAAGCTCATCAGCTATACCGAAAGCGGCGAAAATGTACTGGCGGAGATTCCATTAAATGTGGTGGGGGTGCTGGCCCCATCGCCGGATTTTAACTATCGTGTTCTGTTTAACATCAACGATATTCTGGCCTACAACGAGACTCTCGGTGTGCCTTTTGACCCGGAGACGTTCGTCTTTGAGAATGTGACTGTGTATGCCACCGGGCGCGAAACAGTCGAAGATGTGTTTAACGCCATTAAAGAACTCGGTTTTCAGGTATTCGGCAGTATCGAATATCTCCAGAGTTTAAACGGCTTCTTCACCTCTATGCGCGTGATGCTGGGCGGCATTGGCAGTGTGGCGTTGTTGGTCGCGGCTTTTGGCGTAGCAAACACGATGACAATGGCGATTTTAGAGCGCACGCGGGAAATCGGCCTGATGAAAGCGGTCGGGGCGCGTGACCGTGACGTGCTGACCGTCTTCTTGATTGAGGCCGGGATGGTGGGATTAGCAGGAGGCTTAAGCGGGGTAGCCGTCGCGCTGGCATTACAGCGATTGGTCAACGAAGCGGTGATGAACGCCGCCGCGAACCAAGACCCATCCGGCGGCTATAACTTCCTGCCCATAAATACATCCAATCTATCGGACGGCTTAATCGTCATTCCGTCGGAATTAATCCTGTTTGGGTTGGCCTTAGCAACGAGTGTCGGCGTGCTGGCGGGCATTTATCCGGCATTTCGTGCCGCGCGGATGTCCCCCGTAGAAGCCCTAAAGACCGACTAAGCGATAGATAGCCAAAGCGCAAAAACTGTATGCGGACTCTGCGCTTAATGGTTGTCGCGCACGCCAACCACCTGTTGCCACTCCGGGAAGGGCAACGGGTTACGCATTATAGTCATCCCTAGTTTGACCATCACCTGTTGCGATGCGGCGTTTTCATGCTCGGTGGTAGCAACAACATAGCTGGCATTCAGCGTATTGAAGACATAATCCATCACCACGCGCGCGGCTTCTGTGGCGTACCCCCGTCCTTGATGCGTCGGGAGGATGCCCCAGAACAGACCAAACTCCGGCGTTGTGCGGTCATCGGCGATGCTGTCGAATACGTTCCATGCTACCATCGCCGGGACTAGTCCCACCGTGCCCACGACCTCACCTGTTTCACGCAGGGCAACCGCGTAATCTCCATAAGCGGGCTGATACAAACGGCTGAATTGCTGATAGCCGAGAATCGTCCAATCCAGCCATGCGCGGGTGTCGTCCTGTGTATCTGCACTCCCAAAGCATAACTTCATCAGGTTATGACGGGCGTCTAAATCCTGCGGCGTATACCGCCGGATGATAAGGCGCGCCGTTTGAACATCATCAGTACCTAGTGGCATCCCTTGTCCTCCCCCTTTGCGTGGAATTTGTGCGGGCGGAGCCAGTGCCCCGCCCTTACAAAATCAATCATTCAGCCCCAGCCCGCCTTAAGCACAGTACCAGCACTACGCGCTACCACAGATGATGCACTTGCTCGCGGATGAGCGTATCGTAGATGTGACGGATGGCGTTCATCTGTGCGGGCGTGGGTGCGGGCAGGTCTATGGCGGCGATGTTGGATTGCGCCTGCGCCGGATTTTTCGCGCCGGGTATCGCGCATGTCACCGCGTCGAATGTTAAAATCCACCGGAGCGCGAACTGTACCATCGGCATACCCTCCGGCAGAATAGCGCGGATTTGCTCCACAGCTTTTAAACCCATCTCATAATCTACACCACTAAACGTTTCGCCTTTATCGAAGGCTTCGCCCTGACGGTTAAACGTGCGGTGGTCATCCGCCGCGAAGGTGCTGGCAGGGGTCATCTTACCCGTTAGCAGGCCACTGGCTAGCGGCACACGCGCCATAATGCCGACATTACGCCGTTGCGCCTCCGCGAAGAATAATTCTGTTGGGCGTAGCCGGAACATATTAAAGATAATCTGCACGCTCTGTACATTGGGGTATTCAATCGCCTTTAACGCTTCTTCGACCTTCTCCACGCTGACGCCATAATGCTTGATTTTGCCATCGCGCACAAGGTCATCCAACCAGCCGAAGACCTCCGGCATGTAATAGACTTCTGTCGGCGGGCAGTGCAGTTGCACCAAATCCAGCGCGTCTACGTCCAGGTTTTGCAGGCTTCGCTCCACAAATGCGGTCATGTTGTGCTTGTTGTAGCCCTCTGCCACATGCGGGTTCAGGCGGCGGCCTAGCTTGGTCGCTACGTAGATGGTTTCGCTCCGTGCTTTAAGCACTTGCCCGATGAACCGTTCGCTCCGGCCATCGCCGTAAACGTCCGCCGTGTCGATGAAGTTCACACCGTTATCAATGGCGGTATGCAAAGCGGCGAGTGCGTCTTCTTCTGTCACTTCGCCCCATGTGCCGCCAATCGCCCACGCGCCGAAGCTAATCCGCGAGACTTCCCAACCTGTACGCCCTAAAGTCTGATATTCCATGTAATGTCTACCTCCTCACTTTTGCTCAAAGAATAGCTATTTTAACATTGCGGGCAACCGTTTGGGTAACCCATCGGGGAACATGCAATTCGTCGTTCGCCTCATTATTTTGTGTATTGACTGCCATCACCCTCTTTACAGGTATGCTATTCTATCATTTTGTACCGGGATGGGCTGGCTATATTCATCGGATAAAGTAGACGGCTAAAACGGCGCTTGTGTGTTATGCTAAGGGGCGTACTGAAGAAGGAGAAAGACGCTATGCGGGTTCGCTCATCTATCTTAATCCTTGTCGCCATCTTCGCGCTAACCGCGTTGTTTGGTTTTAGCGCGTCTTATGCCCCGCCGGACAGCGCGCAGGGGCCGCTCCCACTGACAGCGCTTGTCACCGTGACGCCTGCTCCAGTGGGAGAACCGACCACCGATTTAGTGACGGTGACACCCTTTGGCGGTGCGGTCGATGCGGAAGGCACGCCACTAGGCAGTGGGCTTGTCACTGTGACGCCGTTGGGCGGCGACCCGGACGCCATAGCGACGCAATTCTTCAGCATCGCAGGCACAGATTTCCCCTTTCCTACATCATTTGCGCCCGGCTGTAGCCAGGCTTTCCCGTTGGAACGTGGCACAGTCGTTACCATACGGCCCGGCGTCGCTGTCCGTTATGCGCCGTCTGTCTCCGCGCCGTTGCTCATCACCCCGCTACAAAATACAGATGCTGTCATCGTGGATGGTCCGTTTTGCTCCGATGAATATGTATGGTGGGGGGTCAGCAACTTGCAATTCACGGGCTGGATGGCGGAACGAAACATCAACCTGACTTTCTTCCGGGAGTTCAGTCTGCCGCGTCCGTTGGCTTGTGCTGATGCGCTCCCACTGACCATCGGGCAAGTCGTCAATACAACCGCTAATGTCCGCGTCCGGCAAGCCCCCAGTACCGACGCACTGGTGAATACCGTCGCGCTGACCGGGACGCCTGTTACCATTTTAAGTGAGGCACAATGCCACAGTGGGCTAAACTGGCGGCGCGTGCGGGCGACGGTAGCCAACTTCACCTATGAGGGTTGGCTGGCGGAAGGCCAGGCAGACCGTGCGCCTGTTATCTTCCTGGACGCTTTCGCGGATGCGGAGTTGTGTTATCCGTCACTCGGCTTTCGTGTAGATGAACTCGTGCGCGTCTATTATCGCAGTGGGCCGCCTAAATATCTGCGGGATGCACCCGGCGATGATAGTAACGTGTTGTTTTCGCTGGTTTCCGGTGTGCCATTACGCATTACCGGTGCTTCGGTGTGCCTGGATGGGATGAACTGGTGGCCGGTGCGCGTGCTGAGTAGCATCCCGGTAGAAGGTTGGATTGCGGAAGGTGGACGCCCGATTCCGTCTATCCGGCCATTTGACGAGCCGCCGTTGCCGTTTTTGGGGCGTTAGGCTGTGGCCGTGACGCACACACACCCGAAGCCTATCATTGACTTCATCTCACAATCTATCTCACTGGCCGGGCTTGTCGCCATCGGCCTTAGCATTCCGGCGTTTATCGGCTTGGTGATGGCCGGAGCGCCGGGCGGCTTCCTGCTGGCAATCCCGGTGATGGCCGCGCTGGGACTGCCGCTTATCATGCGCCTTAGCATCACCCCGCCCATCACATGCACTCCAACCGGCTTTAGCCTGCATCCGCGCTACGGGCAAACACAAACGCTGACATGGGCGGATGTCGTGAGTGTGGCGCACTTCCCGCTTTTACCAACGGAAGATACCGAAGTCGTGCGCCGGGCGACAGTGGGCAGGGATAATTACGCACCTGCACAGGGGATTATGCTTGTTATTCCGGCGTTGTCATGGCGTTATCGCGTGGGGGGATTTTTTGCAGGAGCGGGCGGCCAGCCTATCATCGCGCTGACCAACCGTTCCCACAGAAATTATGAGGCGTTGGTGCAGGCTGTTTATGCCCACACCAACCAGACCGCTATTTAGTCGATAAAGCCATTATCACGCAGATAGGCTTCCGCCACATTACGCGGGGATAAACCTTCCACGTCTACCTGACCGTTCAACCCCTGAATGGTCAGCGTATCCAGCGAGGAGATAATCGGGTTGAGGATGGCGGCTACTTGCGGATTTGCCCGCAAGAAGTCCCCACGAACAATCGGCGTCATGGCGTAGATGGGCTGTGCGCCTAGCGGGTCTTCCAACACCACGAAGTTAAACGCCTGCAAAGCGCCGTCGGTGCTGTATACCATCGCAATATCGACTTCACCGTTATTCAACAATTGGGAAGTCTGGGCGGGCGTGCCTGCCGCCAACACGACCAGGTTATCTGCGCCGAGTTCAAAGTCGTACAAGGTTTCAAACGCGGGGAAGCCGTCGGGACGTTGCGCGAATTCGTCGCTGGTCGCCAGGCGGAGCGTGTTGCCCGCGTTTATGTAATCGGCTAAATCCTGTGCGTCCGCGATGCTGTTCTCATTAGCAAAATCCGCCAGCATCGCCAGCGCGAAGGTGTTGTTCATGGGTGC
>DAIMZF010000045.1:0-11773 GCA_036734085.1 Aggregatilineales bacterium | reverse complement strand
TTGCCCCACAACCAACGCTTCGGTATCCAGCTTAGAGCCAATGCGGACGGTATCATTCTGGGCGGATGCCATATTGAACGTCAAGCTGACCGCCAGAATCAGCATCAGCAGTGCGGTTAATTTCTTCATGATAGATTTTTCCTTTATTGAACAAGGGAGTACGTTAGAGTCAATTGTATGTCTTTTGTTCTAATAGCAGAGCGTTATCTCACGTAGTTCTAAAGGATAAAACAAAACATGAGTTAAAGATAAGTCGTCCTCTGTGAATTTCAATGTATAAGGTTTACATGGGCTGATTTGCTTTATCAGCCCGTACATAATCAGAGGGTTACAACAGCGTGCCAAGCAGATAAATCACCACAACACTGGCAAGGGTGGAAAGCACCAGCCGTACCAGATTAATCCGCATCAGGCGCGGCATAGCTTCAATATTGGCCGTGCCCGCCGCTTTAATTTCTTCATAAGGCGCGGTTACTTGTGTTAACGTCACTGCCGCGACCGACAGGTTAAGCACCAGTACCACAATCACACCTACCACGTTGATAGCTTCCGGGCGGACGAACACCAATGCCAGATTGCTGAGTACAGTCAGCCCATAGGGGAGCATTAATGGCACGGCCAGTCGTTTTTCGTATTGCTCTACATAAGCGGGGAACTCCGCTTTGCCAACATATTTAAAAAGTGGATAGGCTTCGAAGTGGATATATACTTGTATGGCGTTGTTAAAGACTGTAAGAACGACTAAAGCGATAAATAATACGGTTTCAAAATTCATGTCGTGCGCTCCTTATAGATAGCATCTTTTTGTATCGTGTATGTTATGTTTGACTTAGGATGCATATTATAAGAGCATCGTCCACCATCTTGAATGTCTGTAGCGCCACGATGAATGTCTGTTTATCCAGAAGGTAATTGATTATGGACGCCCTAAAGCAAGTCCTCCATGCCATCCGCTTAAAGCCCCAAATCTTTGAAGCCTGCACCTTAAACGCCGTGTGGACGGTGGACTCATCCGCCGATTGCGCCACTTACTATCTGGTGCAATCCGGCCAGTGTGAGCTAAAAGCAGGCACACACACCTTACCCCTGCATACCGGAGATTTAGCCGTTGTATCCAACACCCGGAGTTACTGCTTAAAAAATGCCAGTGCGGAGCCTGCTACCCTGCTTATAGGCGAATTCCGCGCGGAACAAAACATCGTGTATCCGTTGTTTTCACTGTTGCCATCGCTGATCCTCATAGAAAACCAGGCCGGGCAACCGATTTACTGGCTTGCTACCGCCTTACAGGGCATTATGTCCGAAGTACAGGGTGGAAGACCCGGTTATGAGGCTGTCATCAGTCGCTTGATTGACATTCTGTTTATCATGGTGATGCGCTCGTGGATTGACCAACAGCCTAACGAAAGCGGCGGCTGGTTGAGCGCCTTGTACGACCTACACATCGGCAAAAGCCTGAATGTCATCCACGCCCAACCAGACTATCGCTGGACGTTGCCCCAACTTGCCCAGATTGCGGGGCTGTCACGTTCCGCGTTTTCGCAACGCTTTTTAGCGATGGTGGGCGAGCCACCCATGCGCTATCTCACACGCTGGCGCATCCAACTGGCGATGACATGGCTACAGGATGACCCCACCCTGACTATCGAGCATGTCGCGCGGCGCGTAGGGTATTCATCTCCATTTGCCTTTAGCAAAGCGTTTAAACGCCTCACCGGGATTCCCCCCTCATTGCGGCATGAACTTTAAGAGGCAGGGAGGCCTGCACGATCATTTATGTTAAAATAGCCCCAAAATAAACAGTTTTTTTGAGAGGCTTTTAAAATGACCTTACCCGACAACGCCACACAAGGCCGCGCCGACCTGCAAGCATGGGAAGCCAACAAGCCGGATAATTTCTTTTTAGCGGATACCAACTTGCAGAACGTCCTCCGGCGCACACTAGGCGCAGACCGCTACGCCGCCCTTGTGCCCAACCTCACACAATTCGGTGCGGATTGCGCTACGACCATTGACGACGGTATGAAGTTGGAAGACCGCATCGGCAACCATCCGCGCTTGTATCGTTTTAACGGCATCGGGGAGCGCGTGGAGCAAATCGAATTTCATCCCAATCACGACCACATAGGGCGTATCATCTGGGGTAGCGGCGTGATGGCGTTGCAAGCGCAACCGGGAAACAGCGTGCATCAGATGGCGCTCTTTTATCTGCTCAACCACACCGCCGACGGCCATTCCTGCGGGCTGGCGTGTACATCCGGCCTCATCCGCGCCCTACAGCAAGAAGCAGATGAGGCCGTCCGCGAGAAGTTCCTGCCGCCTCTGATTAACCCGGATTATGACCAGATGCAACACGGGGCGCAGTTCCTCACGGAAGTTCAGGGCGGCAGTGATGTGGGCGCGAACGCGGTCATCGCCACAGACAACGGCGACGGCACATGGCGCATCAACGGTGAAAAGTGGTTCTGCTCCAACATCAACGCCGACCAATTCCTTGTGATGGCACGACCACAAGGCGCGGCGGAAGGCACACGCGGACTCGGCACATTCGTCATCCCACGTAAATTAGATGATGGCACGACAAATGGCTTTTACCTGCGCCGCCTGAAAGACAAACTCGGCACACGCACCCTTGCCAGCGCGGAGCTAGACTTCCGCGATGCAGTCGCGTATCCTATCGGCGCGGTGGATAGAGGCTTTAAAATTACGGTGGAACTGGTGCTGAACACATCCCGCCTGATGAACGCGGTCAGTTGTGCGGGTTTTATGCGCCGTGCTTATATCGAAGCGGCCAGCTATGCGTGCAATCGGCAGGCATTTGGGCAGGCCATCGCCAACTATCCGCTCGTGCAGGAAGCCGTTGCGGACATTCTAGCGGAGGCTTACGCGAGTGTTGCTAGTGGCTTTATGCTGGCGGATTTGCTGGATACCATCGAGACCGGTCAAGCCACCGACGCGCAAAAGGCGCTTTATCGCATCTTCGTTAACCTTAACAAGTACATTACCAGCGTGCGTGGCTCGGAATGTGTGCATCGGGCTATTGAGGTGATGGGCGGCAACGGCGCGATTGAGTCGTTTAGCATCCTGCCACGCCTGTATCGGGATATGGTGGTATTGGAAAGCTGGGAAGGCACACATAACGTGCTGTGCTTACAAGTCCTGCGCGATATTGGGCGCTACGGCCTGCATCAGCCTTACTTTGATTATCTGCACAAACAATTACACGCCATCACACACGCACAACTCAAGCCCTTAGCGGAAGTTGTACAGGGTGCTATGCAACACACGGCGGCATTATTGGGCAAGATCGCGGGTGGGGATGACGCCTATCAACAAGCCCACGCCCGCCGCCTGGCAGATGCACTGAGCCATGTAGGGCAGGCGACGTTGCTATTGGCCGAAGCACAATGGGAACTCACACAGGGACTAGCCACCATCAAGCCGGATGTCGCCGCGTATTACATTAACAAGCGTCTTGTTCCCGGCTACGATGCCATGCTGGATGATGATTACGTCTCACGTTTAGCGCATCTGATGATGTCCTATTAAGCACTCATTTATTTACTTTTTTGGATTATAAAATATTGTTTATGGTGTGAAAAATGTCCTTTGATATATGTTATGATGCGGGCTAGTCAGCCTTAAATATCATTTACATTATCAGAGGATGCACTTCATTATGCGACGTTTTATGCGATTATCTTTACTTTTATGTTTGGCGCTGTTCGGGGCATTGCTCGTGCAAGCCCAAGTCACATTTTACACTCAGGGCGGCACATTGGCCGCGTTGGGGCACTTTGCTTCGTATAACGGTTCTGGCGGCTTTATCGCACATACCTATGACTCCTTTGATGTCCCTGCTGGTGAGCGTTGGTCAATTGAGGACTTAACCTTCTCCGGTGTTTTAGCCGTGACCGAAAGCACACCTTCCGCCAGCTATCAGGTCATCATCCGTGCGGATAGCCCTAGCAACATACCCGGTAGCATACAATGCAATTACGGGAGCGTTGCGACTGCCAGCGCCAACCTCACCGGACGCCGCTATACACATAGCCTGACCCTGCCAACCCCGTGCGTCGTTGATGAGGGCACCTACTGGATAGCCATTATCAGCAATGGCGTGCGCTGGAACTGGGGCGTTGCCAATGTCGGCGCAAATAACGCGACTGTGTGGCGTCAATTCTCAATCAGCCAGTCGGATTTAACCCTTCAGTTCCAGAGCATCCGCGACAGATACCAACCCATCTTTGCACTCAATGGCAATCTGCTTGACCCGGCAACACCACTCAGCATCAACATGTGCAACGCAACCGATGGGCGCGGTAACGCAGACCCGGAACGCGACTGCGCGCCCCCTGCCATCATCTATTGCGGTATTGATAGCATCGTCTTCCACAAGCTTAACCCGGATGGCGGCCTCAACCACACGATGACAGTCTCAATCGAAGCAATGAACGCAGTCGGTGTGCCTACAGGTGAGCACGCCATCATCGCGCAAAGTGAAGACGGCGCCATGATATTCAGCCGCCTGACAACGGGTGAGTTCCAGCTAAACACCTGGTACTTCGACCCCTACTGGGAGAATAATTCCAAGCCTTATATCATCACATGGCGTGAAGGTTGCCTGAACTTCACCAACATCTCACCCTAATCTCTCCGCTTGATTGACATTCACAAAGCCCCTTTGCCCGCCGCAGAGGGGCTTTTTATTTTGACTTGACTTTACCTCACAAGTGCCTATAATGGTTCACAAAGGTTCATTGAGGGACGTTATGCCAGCGAAGTACGATCCAAATTGCGATATGTGTATCGAAATCAGAAAAACAGAGCAGAATGACATCGGGCGGCGCATTGTGGCGCTGGAACGCGCGACGTTATTTATCGTGCAACCCCTGGAATGCATCCTGATTGCGCGAAGCCACCTGCCCACGTTGGAAGCCATGCGCGAAGGTGAGCGCGATTTATTCAACCAGAACTTACAACGGGCAATCACGGCCTATTCACAGGTCGCAGATGCGGAAACTATTCATTATGACATCACCCAACATGCCGGGCATCTGTACGTTCGGCTGACCCCGCACCTGCCCCAACGTGATTTACAAGCGGAGAAGATAAACACACTGGTTGAGGATATGCGCGAAGCACTGGGACATCTGCGTGTGCCCTTAGCCGACCCTGCCTTGCAAAAATACACTGATCCATTAGGCCGGGTGAAAGATTGGCCGATGCTCCGCTACCCGGAAGAGCAAATGGCCGTGCGCCGCTATTTAGCCTCTAAGTTCCAGGCAGGCATTATGTACACCGAGCGCGAAGTAAACGACATCCTCAACCGTTGGCACTTGTTCGAGGATTGGGCGCTCCTGCGGCGGGAATTATTTATGCACGGCTTTTTAGGCAGGCGTAAAGACGGTACAGCCTACTGGCTGGTATCCTACGAGCCGCGTGAACAAGCATCTTAACAAAAACGCCTGTGGCTGATTAAAGCCATACGCTAAGCCACAAGCTCAGCCACAGGCGGTCAACCCCGCGACTTTGCACCCAGCCACCCTGCCCAAACCGCCCAAACACCATTACACTGAACCATTCAAAAACCTGATGTAATAAGTGTCCAAAAACTAAACCTATATGAACCCTAAAATTATTTCTTCACCAGATTATGACATTGGCTTCTTCGGCGTGGAACTGCTCCATCCCTTCGATACACACAAATACACCCGCGCATGGGAATTACTCCATAAAGAATACGGGGAACAAACGTACCGCCGCACCCTTAAGCCACAGGATGAAGTGAGCGATGCTGACCTGTTGCTCGTACATTCGCAAAGTTATCTCGACTCCTTGCGTCAGCCTGCCATCATCGCGCGTGCGCTGGAGCTTGTCATGCTTGCGAATGCGCCCTACAACATGCTCCGTTCGCGGGTCATACGGCCTATGCGCCTTGCCACACAGGGCACAATTCTTGCCGCCCAACATGCGCTGGAAAGCCGAATCGTCGTCAACCTGTCCGGCGGATACCATCACGCCGCGCCCACACAGGGCGAAGGCTTCTGCCTGTTTGCAGATGTGCCCGTCGCTATCGAGAAGCTGCGTCAATCAGGTGCGCTCCCCGCAGACCAGCAAGCCATCATCGTTGATTTAGACGCGCACCAGGGCAACGGCTACCAACGCGCCTATCATGGCAAAGGCGGCGTTTTCTTCTTTGATATGTATAACCAGATGATCTTCCCGCAGGATGAACACGCCAAAGCCCGCATAGATTACGCTGTCGGCATCAATGCGGGATGCACCAGCGACCCGTATCTGGATTTACTGTTCCACAAATTACCGGAAGCCCTGAACCGGGTGAAGAATCCCGGCATCGCGTTTTACGTCGCCGGTACGGACATCATCGAAGGGGATTTGCTGGGCGGACTCAAAGTATCAGTGGAAGCGACCTTCCGCCGTGATACGTTTGTGATTGATACGTTTGTCGAGCGTGGCATCCCGCTTGTGGTTGTACTGGGCGGCGGCTATAGTCGCGCTAGCTTTCGCATGATTGCCCGTATGGTTGGCTACATCATGGAGCGTTACGGGGACGGATACACCACAACAGAAAAGCCTTTATGATGAACATAGGCTTACATCCACTTTGATACTTCCCTGTATTAAAACCCGCACACATCCTTAGGCAATAAGCCGGGCAACACTGAGACAGGTGAAATTGTTAAATTCATACGTTTAACCTGTTGCTTTCCGCTTGAATTGCATTAAAATAGTCATAAAAGTTCACAACAGTTCATATACAGTCGCAAAGGGTGTATGCTATGGCAGAGATTACTTTAAAGCCCATCACTGCTGACAACTGGCGGGAGGCCGTAAAATTAAAGACGAAGCCCGGACAGGAAAATTTTGTCGCGGACAACTGGTACTCTATCATTGAAGGATTTTTCGACGGACATCAGACTTCGGCCATTTATCACGGCGACACGATGATTGGCCTGACGATGGTCGGTTATGTTGACAGTGTTGAAGAAGGGATATTAATCAAGGGCCACGAAATCATCCGGCTGATGATTGATGGGGAACATCAAAATAAGGGATATGGCAGAGTCGTCCTTCAGCAGTTAATCTCCGACTTAAAAGCTGACCCGGCCTGTGAGACTATTTACATTATGTTCGTCGTAGAAAATGAAGTGTCGCGGCATCTTTATAGCAGTGTAGGCTTTACGGATACTGGGCACATCATCGAGGATGAAGTTGTATTCTCCATGCCAGGAAAATAAGCGGAAAACGTGCGATGTCTTGTTTTTTATAACGAAGTGTCAAACAAAGGATACCCGACTGTGACTGACGTAAGCGCCGCCGGTGTGATTATCTTCCGGGAATTGCCGCATATGGAATTTTTGCTGATGAAGCACCCCGTCCGATGGGATTTACCCAAAGGGTTACAAGAGCCAGATGAACCCCCGATGGCGTGCGCCCTGCGCGAGATGCAAGAGGAAACCGGAATCCCGCCGGACGCTGTGTTTATCGAACCGGGCTTCGAGTTCCGCACCAGTTACACCGCCACTTATCCCGATGCGGTGTACCACAAGACGCTGGTGATTTATTGGGTATGGCTGGATGAAGACGCCAATATCGACATCCAGCCTACCGAGCATGAGGGGTATCAGTGGTTCGCGTGGAACCCGCCGCATACATTCGACAACCCCACGATTGACCCATTGCTGGCACAAATCGCGGAGTTCATGCGCGACGGCGACGCCTCCACGCCTTAACCTTGCACGTTATTGGATGGCGTATCCCACACAATTAACATGGCGCTGGTGTATTGGGGCAAGCCACTATAATAGTTTTCAATCACACCTTGCGCCTTAAAGCCCCTGTTCATCTGCATGGTGATGGTCGGGTCGTTAATCTCGCGGCGCTTCACACGGGCGGCGTATTCGCGCACGCTCATCTGCCCATAATAGCGATGATACCCAGCCAGAATACCACCCGCGTAAAATCCCTTGAGCTTTAGTTCCTTGATGAGTTGGAAGCGTGCCTGATACAGCGCCGAGCCGATGCCCTTACGCCGAAAATCTGGATGCACATAAAAATCCACACCATAAAGCCATGACCCATTGTGCTTGTGCCCAGCCAACCCCATACCGCCGATGGCGTCTAGCCAGGGTAGCGGGTTGGCATTGGGCGAACGGTGTGTACGCAGGGTGACGGCATAGCCTACCACTTGCTCACCCCAGAGCGCGACAAACTGCCCTTCCGGGAAGCGTTGGATGTGTTGGCGGATGTGTTGGGCTGTAAAAACGGAACCATCGTCCGGGTCTTCGCAATAGCTAATCGCCGCAACGGAAGCTGAATACTCCGGTTGCGTGTTGATAACACGTAACATTGTCATGATGCTGTATATCCTCTCGACGGATGAGTGACTTGATGAAAATAAAAAGATAAGTCGGTTGTCGAAAGGTCGCCTCAGGTGAAGTGAGAGGGGAAGATGTGGAAGGTCTCGAATTCTTCGATTAGGTAGGCATCGGGTCTTCTGAGTTGCGCCTGCGAACAATGGTAGCATCGCGGCAGGTGGGGGGTTTTGCCCTGTGGGGCAGGTTGGCGCACAATTGCGCTAGGGTTTGGTGACATAAACTTCTAAGGTTCTCAGCCTAAGGCACAGAGTGGAACCTTACCTCCATACGGTTGTCAGATGGTAACAGCATACCTTAAGCAACGCGGTCGGGCAAGCGGAGAATAATTAAGGAGTGTTAAGAGCCTACGTTAACCCCTGGACAACCAAGCTGACGCCTAGCAAAGCCAGCACAATCACACTCAAGCGTAACGCGCCCCGTGTCACACGCTCATCCACACGCCGCAGACGGTCAAACACCAGCACCCACACCACCATCAAGCCTAAAAACGCGCCGTAGAACGCCAGCACAAACGCCAGCGCCTCCCACACGGAATTATTCAAGGCGGTACGCAGGATAGGCCCGGTGATGATGCCCCAGAAGATGTACGGGCCAGGGCTGAGGAAGTTAATCCCTGTCGCCTGTAGCAACGTCCGACCACTGCTCACCGGGATTTGTAATGCCGCCTCTGCCTGGATGCGTGCCCCCGCTTGTAGCGAGCGCCAGGTCTGCACGGCCAACACCAGCACATATATCCCACCGGCCACCTGCAACAATTGCAGGGCGGCCTCTGGCAGTGTGCCTAATATGAACACCATCAGTAAAATGATGGGAACATCCGACAATAGCGGCGAAAAAATCACCATAATCCCGCGCCGCCAACCATAGCTTAAGGTCGTCGTGATGAGGTAGCTCATCAATGGGCCGGGCGCTGTACCCGCCGCAAAACCGAACCCTGCTCCCTGTAGAATGAGGGCTATCATGCGTTTAAATAGTCGCTTTCGGCCTCTACAGATAAGATTTTGTCGAAGCGGTGTGCGTAATACACGCGGAAGATGACGTCGGGTGGATACTCCTTCAGCGCGTCGTACATCCCCGCCTGTATACGCAGTTGTCGGTCTGCGATTGTCAGGAATTGCCGGGCATTAAAGCCGCCTGCGGTTTCCTCCAGCATGATTGCACCCTCAATAATTTCAACCTCCGGGATGTTGCGGCGGTCTGCCTGCCCCCGAAAATGAAAGACCAACGCCGTGACAACAAACACCACCCCCACCACTCCTAGCACAGGCAGAATATAACTGAGTGATGCCGCCAGTGCGCGGACATTGAATAATAGCGCACACGCCAAAAACAGCACTCCACCCAGAACAGCGAACGCCAATAGCGAACAGCCGATGTCGAGCGTCTGCTGAGTGTCGATTTGTTCGAGCATGTCTTTTTGTCGTAGAGAGACCTGCCCGGCCTGGTTCACCCGCAGTTCTTCCGGCGTAAAGTCGAAGGCTTGCATCAATTGTGGGCTAGACATAAAAAATCCCGTTTGTGTTTACTGGCACAATCAAACGGGATTATAGCGTATATTGTCATCACAATGAATGAACGCTGGGTAAATACCTTGCGGTGCGCTTTATCGCGCTGTCAATCAATCATCCAGCGAGGTTACAAAGTTGATGCGTTGTTCTGCCACGCAGGAGCCATCCGGCGCGACATCAGGATTATTGAGGAAGGACAGCGCAATTTGTGTGCCGCAGGGAAATTCGCGGATGTCCGTGCCGCCGTGCCCGATGTTGGGCAGGTCGAACACGTAGCTATTGCTCAACGTCTGCGCGGCAATAGCCCCCCATTGTGGCGGCGTTACGGGGTCATATAGGCCACTAATCACCAATGTGGGGATGTCGCTGAAGACCGGCGCTTTAAATTCTGCTGGGCCGACACCAACATCCCACACGCGGCAGGTATCAAGCAACAGTTCAAAGTTGAAAAGCGCATACGCCAGTATGACTTCCGGCACGTCTGCCGCCAGTCCCGCCGCTTCCAGCCCGGCAAGGGTGTTGTACGGCACTTCCTCGTAGCACTCCACAGAATCAAACATGCCGTCGCTGTCGCTCACATCCTCCTCCAGCAACAGCATATAGGCGCGGAATAGCTGTTCGTCGGTCATCTCATCCAGTAATGCCAGCAGATAATCAGCGTCGTCCTCGTCCAGGTAGAAGTCGAGAATGTCGAATAGATCGTCCAGGTCTTCTATCTCGTATAATTCATCTATCAGGTCGAAGTAGTCGTCATCTTCCAGGTCTTCGGTGACAAAATAAAATTCCTCTATAAATTCATCCACGATGTTAAGGGCTTCTTGTGTATTCCCGGAGGGCGGCAGTTCACCTTCCCAGATGGCATACAGCGCGGTGTAGTCGCCGCGTGTCACGCCCTCAATCATCAGTGGCAGATAAGGCAGGATGAACGAATCGTAGGTCAGGTCGAAGACTTCCCCGATGAAATCATCACCTAATAGTTCACCAAATTCGCCCATATCGGCGGGGTCACTGTTCAGGCGGTCAAGCGTCTGGTAGAAGCGCACGCCCAAGTTCGGGAAGGCGGCGTTGCAGGCCGCATCTGCCGCGCACCCGTCAAAGATTTGATTCAACACCCGATAGGTGTTCACCGCGTTATCTTCATAGCCCTGTACATTGGTCGGGTATACCGCGTCGATAATCACACTACGGATGTTTTGCGGGTGGTTACGCATGGTTTCCAGCGCCAGGCGCGTGCCGTAGGAGATACCAAACAGGTTAAATCCATCATAGCCCTGTTCGCTCGCCAGCAATTGCATCAGGTCGGCTAAGTCGTGGGCGTTGGTGGTGGTGTTGTATTGGGATAGGTCGAAGCCTTCATCTCTGTAAAAATCACGACATTCGATGAGCGCGGCTTCTGCGGCGGCGTCAAAGTCGAGGATGTCCTCATCGTCCGCTTCCAGGTCTTCCAGTTCCGGGCAATACAAACGCGGATACGAGTAACCCGTGCCGCGCTGGTCAAACAGAATCAGGTCACGCTCCACGAGGAAGGCGCTGTGAGTCCACTCTTCTACTTCGGAGAGTGTGCTACCGCCCGGCCCACCCATCAGATAAATTACCGGGTCGTTACGAACGCTTACGCCAGTGCTGTACAGGATGGTAAACGCGATTTCAATTTGCGGGGTATTGGGGTTAGTGCGGTCTTCCGGAACTAGCAATAGCCCACAGTCGATTGTCTCGCCTTCAAGCTGGCCGTCCGGCAATGGGAACGGGCAATCTATCGGGATGATTTCTGTCGGGTTGGACTGGGCATAAACAATATGAAATGGGCCTAGAAAAAATGTACATAATAGTAAAATGATGAGCTTGGCGGGAGAGAGCATAAAC
>DAIMZF010000044.1:0-23817 GCA_036734085.1 Aggregatilineales bacterium | reverse complement strand
CGACAGTTTCTTTGAAGAAATCCGGCAGATTAACGCGCGTATGGCTGAGTGCGGCCAATGGGCCATCCCAGCCCAATGAGCCGATTTGCTCTTTTTTATCGACGCCAAGTGTCTCCACAACAGAGGTGTGGTAACGTTCCCAGCCCAGCGCGGCCATCGTTGTTGTGTCAATGTCCGTTGGGGTGGTATGCCATGCTAAAGTTTGCAGGTCAATCCGGCGCTCCGTCAAGGTGATGGCGGCCTCCGGCGGCGTGGCTTCTTCCAGCAAAGCGGAACCACCGCCAGAACCCAGTGAGAGGTGATGGAGGGGCAGGTGTCCATTGGTGAGTGCGGCGCGTCCGTTGTCCTGCCATGCCAAATCTGCAAAAGGCTTGCGTTCCCGGTGACGGTTGAAGACATGCCGTTGTATAGCAGGGTAGTCCAGCACTTCAATAGAGCGTCCCGGCACAATTTTCAGCGCGATTTTTTCGCCGGGAGACATCGGCTTAGGGTCGCTGACCATGCTATCCAATGGGTACACCCCGCGCTCGGAACTGGCGAAGTATTCTTTTTCAGTTTCGCCAAACCACAATGGGCGCAGGCCGAGTGCATCCACGCTGAATACGCAGGTATCGCCCAACCGTGCCGCAACTGCCGCCGGGCCTTGTGCGAACGGCCCGAAGGCTTGCCGCATCTGGCGATAAAGCCCGCGTAGCTCCGGCGAAGTCTGGATGAGGTCGTGCTCGTAGGGCGGGAAGACGTATTCCATCGCTTCGATAAGGTCAAGGCCATGCGTCATGCACAGCGCCCGGATAACGCGGTCAACATCCTGACTGTCGGAATTGTTAGGCGCTAACGGGATGCCCAACATCGCGGACTCGATGCGGAAGCGGCTAATGGTGTTGAACTCTCCATTGTGCCCCAGCACGTTAAACGGTTGGGCACGCTCGAAGATCGGGTTGGTGTTGGTGCTGTAACGTGCATGACCTAAAGTAACGGTAGAGGCATAATCCGGGTCGCGCAGTTCCGGGTAATAGCGACGCAGAATTTCCACAGTGCCCTGAACTTTGTACACGACACTGTGTGATGAAAAAGACGGGAAATGCACACCGAGATTGCGTTCTATGGCGGTTTGCGTGGCGTAGATGGTCGTATCAAGCGCATCTTGTGACACTTGCCCACGTAACCCGGCGATTTGCCAGAATACAGGCTGGTTCTTTTGCGCGTTAGGGCCGAGTACGTTGGGGTTCGTCAGTCCGGGACTGTCGTACAGGACGTGCAGGCCAGAATCCGTGATTTGGTTACAAATTTGCTCCACGATTGTTGCTGTGCGGGTACGCTCTGCGGCGGCGATAAACACATGCGCCACCCAAAAATCTTCACTGGTTGCCAATGAGGAGCGCAACCCTTTATGCGCGAGTCGTTTTGTCCACAATTGGCGCGGAATATCCGTCATAATGCCGACGCCATCGCCTTCGCCGTCGATGTAGCCGGTACGATGTCCCATGCGGGCGAGTCCTTCAATTGTCCGCTTGACGTTGCCGTGTGTGGCTTCGCCGCCTTTACGCACTGCACAAATCAGCGCGCAGGCGTCGCGTTCTTGTACATCTATAGGATGCAGGGAGTCGTCTTGGGAAAAATGCGATAGGTATGCGGCATGGTTGTCAGCGTTATCTTGAGACACGGGCGACATCCTCCTTGTAGTAAATGAATGATTATTGCTGGGTCATCAGTGCGAAGCGACTGTGAAAAGGCAGTTGACGATTAACAATGAACGATTGGCAAAATCGTGATTTAACTAATTTAACAGGTTAATCGTCAAGCGTGCATCAGGAGAAATGTAGGAGTTGGTGTGTGCAGTTTGCCTAAATTAGGGGCTTATGTGCAGAGAATTAAGTATCCTTAAACGGCTTAGCCTGACTTCTTAACAATTTTGAACTAAATTACACAGGTAGCCTAAAACAAGGCTCCCAACCATAATGTTTTTTAACCGGAGGAAAATATGAAACGCATTTTTGTAGCAGTTTTGATGCTGGCTTTGGCAGTGATGATTGCCCCCATTGCCGCACAGGACGAACCCGTCGAAATCCCCGTTTGGATCGCTTTCACCGATTACCGTCTGGATTGGGCACAAGAACGTGCCGCCGAATTTAACGAACAATTCCCGCAATTCCGCGTCGTCGTGGAAGGCTACCCGAGCTACGAAGAACTGTTGACCAGCGCCCGCCTTGCCTTCGAGCAACGTAGCGCCCCGGCGGTTGTACAATACTTCGAAGCCGCCACCCGTGACGCGCTGGACGCCGAATTCCAAGGCACCCCGCGCTTTAAATCTATCGAAGTTGCGCTGGATGGCGCGATGGAATTGAATGGCCTGGAAGTTGACCTGGACAAGTTCGTAGAGCCAGTCGCCAACTACTACCGCGTGGACGGCCAACTGGCCTCTATGCCGTGGAACACCAGCTCCGCGATTATGTTTGCTAACCAGGAAATCTTCGATGCCGCCGGTGTAGAAATCCCGACCACCTGGGCCGAAGTCGAAGAAGCCTGCGCCGCTATCCTCGCGTTGGAAAACGCGCCCGCCAACTGCATCACCTGGCCGAATCACGGCTGGTTCTTCGAGCAATCTGTCGCCCAACAAGGCGCTGACCTCGTGAACAATGGCAATGGTCGTGACGACCGCGCCACCGAAGTTGCCGTTGCCAGCGATGCCGCTATCGAATACGTGTCCTGGTGGAAGTCCCTGCAAGATGCTGGCTACTACGTTTACACCGGCCAACAACGTGACTGGGGTGGTACCTACAATCTGTTCATCCAACAGAATGTTGCCATGCTCATCTACAGCAGTTCAGACACCACCGTGTTAACCACCGACGGCGCGGAAGCTGGCTTCACCACTGTGGCCGCCCCCATGCCCTACAACCAGGAAGTTGGTTACACCGGTAACCTCATCGGTGGCGCGAGCCTGTGGCTTTCCAACGAGCTTGACCCGCTCGTGGAAGAAGGCGCATTGACCTTCCTGCTGTGGTTCACCAATGCGGAAAATGACGCCGACTGGCACCGCGTTACCGGCTACATCCCGGTGACCCAACCCGGCCTCGACCTGCTGGAAGCTGAAGGCTGGTTCGAAGCGAACCCTAACAGCCTTGTTGCCAGCACCCAATTGGCCGCCAGTGCAGATACCAGCGCGACCCGTGGCGCGATTGTGGGTGACTTCCCCATCATTCGTGACCAGGTGACTGAAGCTATCGAAGATATTCTGGTCAACAATGTTGACATCGCACAGCGTCTGCAAGAAGCTCAGGAAGAAGCCCAAAACATTCTGGATGACTACAACGCCGACCTCGAAGGCTAATTCATCCTGAATTTTGCGGTAGATTTAAGACGGAGAGTGGGCGCAAAGCGCTCGCCCTCCGTTTTTGTTCAACTTCATAGCAACTAATCTTGGGGATGCTGGGTTTATGTCACCGGAACAATTACGCATATTAGCACTGATCATCCCGGCGGTGATTGGCGCACTCTATTTAACTTATGTGTACCAACGTGCTTCACATTCGCCGTTGCTGGGTGGGCTAACAGGTGCGCTCAGTGGGTTAGCAGGCGCGGTGCTTTTTTCCGAATTAATTAATTATTGCACCTTCACGCCTGACAGCAGTAGTTTAGACAATTATCTCGGCTTATTTTGGGCGGCGACAGGTGGCGCAATCGCGGTAGGGCTGGCACAGTTCGCCAGCGCGACTTTTATTTATAACAAAGACCCTGTTTCTTTAGGGGGTGGGCGCACGCCGGGCATGTTTAAAGGCTGGCTGACCCCGATTCTCCTGCTTGTGCCTTCGCTGATTATTCTGGTTTCATTCTTGTATTATCCAGCTTTACAGACCTTCCGCATGTCCGTTTTTAACACGCGGTTAGGGGCCAGAACAGAGCGTTTCGTCTGTGTGGATAACTTCACGCGGTTACTCCGGGCGGATGGCTTCGTTCTGGAAACACTCGGCATCTTCCTGTTGATTGTCATGGGCTTTATCACGGTGCGCTGGTTAACACGCACCGACTGGATAGGGCAGGTCTTACAAGCGGGTGCGCTCCTGCTGGTGCTGGCATTTTTAGTGAGCAACGTCAGCCTGGTGGTGATGGTAGTCATCGTCGGCGCGAGCGTCGCGTGGTTAGCTGGGCAAGACCGTGATATGTGGCCGGTGTGGTTGGGCTACGCTGTGACACTCGTCTTGACTGTTTTATTATTTCAGGAAGTGCTGGGCGAAATTTTGTCGCGTAGTTCCGTGAATAATTATTATCGTGTTGTATCGAATACGTTTATCATCTCCGGCGTGATTGTTGTGCTATCACTCAGTATCTCCCTGATGATTGCTTATGTGGCCTATCAGCCGATACGCGGCGGCAACGTTTACCGCACTTTGCTCATCTGGCCGTATGCTATCTCGCCACCTGTTGCTGGGATTATCTTCAACCTGATTTTCAACCCGGAAGCCGGATTAGCCAACTATCTGCTAGAGACCAGTGGGTTTGCCCGTGTCGCGTGGAAAAGTGCGGAATATGCCCCCTGGACGATTGTGCTGGCAAGTGTATGGAAGTCACTCGGCTTTAGCATCCTGTTTTACATCGCGGGCTTGCAGAACATCCCCAAAGACCTTGTAGAAGCCGCCGCCATCGACGGCGCGAACGTATGGCAACGCTTCACGCGGATTGTGATTCCGATGCTGTCACCGATTACATTCTTCTTGATTATCACCAATATTACCTATGCGTTCTTCGACATCTTCGGCACGATAGACTATCTGACCAGTGGCGGCCCGGCAGGGGCAACCACCGTGATGATTTACGGCATCTACGACACCTTTAACTCCGACTATCTAGGCCGTGCCGCCGCCCAGTCGATTATTCTGTTTTTGTTGGTGGTTGGCATCACTTATGCACAGTTCCGCACCACAGGCCGCCGCGTAACGTATGGAGGGGCATAATGACGAGTATTTCCGGCGATTTATCCAAGCAATCGGCCAGCGTTGCGGGTGAACGGACGGCGGCCACGCCCACATTATTAAAACGCCTTATTCCCAGGCGATGGTCGGCGCACCTTTTCCTGATTGTGACGTGCTTCATCGTTGGTTTTCCGTTGTACTACGCGATGATTGTTAGCACACAAAGCAACGCACAGGTGATTAACTTTCAGTTGATGCCCGGCGAAAGATTGGAACAGCATTTAAAAGTCGTGCTGATTGACCGTAGTCTGGCACGTTATATGCAAAATACTATCCTTTTGGCTGTGACCATTACCGTAGCCAAGACCATCCTCAGCTTGCTCTCTGGCCTAGCATTTGTGTACTTCCGCTTTCCCGGTAAATGGATTGTATTTGCCTTTGTGCTTATCACGCTGATGATGCCGACGGAAATCCTGATTGTGGCGTTATGGCGCTTTGTCGTGCTGGATTTAGGCTGGGGGACGACATCATTTAATACTTTCCTGGCACTCTCCGCGCCGTTTATGGCGAGCGCGACAGGCACGTTCTTATTCCGCCAGCACTTTGCGAATATTCCCGGCGAATTAGCGGAAGCCGCACAGATTGATGGCGCGAATGCGGTACAGTATTTATGGCGTGTGCTGATTCCGATTAGTTGGAACACCATCGGCGCGCTGACGGTGATTCAGTTTGTGTATGTGTGGAATATGTACCTGTGGCCGTTATTGATTGTCGGTGGCCGCCCACAAGACCAGGTGGTGCAGGTTGGCCTGCGCGCACTAGCGGCGACGGATACCAGCATCACCTATGGCACGCTGATGTTGGGGGCGGTGCTGGCAAGCATCCCGCCTGTGCTGGTGTTTGTATTGTTGCAACGGCAATTTATGAGTGGCTTCCAATTGACGCGGGATAAATAAGACGATACCTTTGTAATCATGAGTTGATACCGTCAGGAATTCGTCCCGTATGGCTTTACAAATCCGCGATGCTACGTCGGAAGACATCCCTGCTTGTTTGGCGCTGGATGCTGAATACGAGACTGAGCGCGTGTGGCAGATGCACGTCCAGCCGGAAACGATGGGGCGTGGCGTGGTGTTCCGTGTGGAGCGCCTGCCGCGCCCGATGGATGTAAAATATCCGCAGTCAGACCACCGCTTACGGCTGGCGGTGGCCGCCGAGCAATGCTTCCTCACCGCGTATGCTACCGATAATGACGAAGAACCACTTTTACTCGGCTACCTGACGATGCGGGCTGACCCTGTGCATCAGGCTGGATGGGTGCAGGATGTGGTGGTGGGGCGGCAGTTCCGGCGGCAGGGCATCGGCACACGCTTGTTCAAGGTGGGGGTACGCTGGGCGCGGGAGCATGGCCTAGACCATCTTGTTTTAGAAACACAGACGATTAACCATCCGGCTATTGAATTTTGTGGTAAACAAGGCATGGCCTTCTGTGGCTACCACGACCAATACTTCCGTAATGGGGACATCGCCGTTTTTTTTGGGAAATCCATCTAGGTTGATGCCACAAAAACCAAACCCCCTCTGTTCTTTAGCCTTGCTTTCGGTTATGCTCGTAATTCGCGCAGATCGAACAATTCTTCACATATGGATGACTTTTTACGCACAGTCTTGGAGTCGCTGAGTGAAATCCTTGCCGCCGGCATAGTGATTGTCGCTACCTCCCTGTTACTGTATAACCTAAGCAGAAACCTAAATAACCGCATCGCGCGTGTGTCCGCATTTGTGCTGGGCTGTGTGACGGCGGTTTATATCGGTGATGTGCTGACCGGACTAGAGCCGACGCTTGCCACATGGCAGGGCATTAAGCGGTTTCAATGGGTGGGGCTGGCCTTTATCCCGGCGGCAACCTTTCATCTATCGGATGCCTTGCTAGCTACAACGGGTTTACCTTCACGCGGAAGGCGGCGACGTGTTGCTCGTCTGCTGTATGGTGTGGGTGGCTTTTTCATGCTGATGGCATTCTTCACGAATGTTCTGATAGAGCCAGTCATCATCGGTGATTTCGTCAGCTTGCGGGCACAACCTTTGTTCGCGCTGTACATCACCTATTTTGTGGTGGTCAACGCGGTAGCGGTCATCAACACATGGCGAGCACGTCAGCGATGCTTGACGCGCAGTACCAAGCGCCGCATGACGTATCTGCTGGTGTCCTTGCTCATGCCTAGCATCGGCATCTTCCCTTATTCAACCTTGCTCCCTGCCGGGCAGGAATTCACCTTATTGGCGCTGGTGATGGTGAATATGGGGAATATCATCGTTATTCTGATGTTACTCCTGTTGGCCTATCCTTTATCCTTCTTTGGCTCACGTCACCCTGACCGCATCGTTAAAGCGGAGCTATTACGCTTTATGCTTTTAGGCCCGGCAACCGGGATGTTGGCATTAGCCGTTATCCAACTCACCGAGCCAACAACGCAGATTATAGGCGTCATCGGCCGCGATTTTATGCCCTTTGCGGTGGTCGCGATGATTTTGGTGTGGCAGTGGGGGGTTAACGTCAGCTTGCCGTATCTTGAGCGCGTGATGATTTATAACCACGAAGATGACGAGCAACTTTCCAAGTTACAACACCTGAGCGAACGTTTGCTCACCCGCACGGATTTAATGCAATTACTGGAAGCAACACTGGAAGCCCTGTGCAACTATCTGCGGGTAGAGGTAGCCTTCACCGCCATCATCGTAGACCGCAGGCCGGAATTTATCAAATCTGTAGGCGATTTTAACCTGTCAGAAGCCGCCCTGACGGGTGACATGGACAGCCTTATAGAACGTTTTCATCAGGATGCACCTTACACGCCACAACCCTATGATGGTTACTGGATGTTGCCACTTTACAGTGGGCGGATGCGGAATGAGGCCGGACAACGTGCTTTAATCGGCATGATGGGCGTGCTTGCCAACCGTAATGAACTGGAAGGCGAGCCGGAGATGCGTTCTATGCTCCGTGTGTTTACGCGCCGCGCCGCGCGCACGCTGGATGACCTGCTACTACAGACCGAAGTCTACGCCGCGCTGGAAGGCTTACTGCCGCAATTCACCGTGACACGCTCCCGTGCGGCAGAGGTGGAATACCGTCCAGGCCGTGAGGTGGCTTACAACCTGCCCACATTGCCGGAGCGTGAAGGTGTGGTGGAGCAAGTCCACGCCGCCTTAAGGCATTGGTGGGGCGGGCCAGGCTTGAACAGTAGCCGCTTGTTGGAGCTACAAGCTGTGCAGAATCGTCTGGCGGAAAGTGAAGATAATGCGGTCAAGGCATTGCGTGATGTGCTGATAGCCGCCATCGAAAGCCTGCGCCCGGATGGTGAGCGCGACTATCGAAGCCAAGAATGGCTCTTCTATAACATCCTGACGTTACGGTTTATCGAGAATAAAAAAGCACGCGATACCGCACGACGGCTCTATGTTGGCGAGGCGACCCTTTACCGCAAACAAAACGCCGCGATTGAGGCCGTCGCGGACGCTCTGCTGGCGCTGGAACGTGAAAGTCTGAACGGCTTTTAGATGCAGGGTACAGGTGTTTTGGGGTATTAATCCGGTTTGCACGTCTTAATAAAACCCCCTATAATGAACTTTAACACACATACGCTAGCACTGTACTGTAAGTATCACATGGGGGTTCGTCGTTATGAACAAAGATGCCATGCGGCACGATGTAAAACCCGTGTCGCAACGGATAGATGAAGATTATTGGTCAGCTTTATTACGGGAGGGCGAAAACGCCAGCACCGCCCATATTGAACACGCCGATGCCGCCTACACGGACGAACACGCCGACGCCGCCGAGCAAGACGACTATCACGTTTTACACCCGGGCATTGCCGCAGAAGATTGGGAGACCATCGCGGATGTCACCGAGCAGGACGACACCCTGACCTTAACGGTCGTGGGGTATAATCGCGGCGGGTTGTTGGTGGAATATCGCTCTTTGCGGGGCTTTGTTCCTGCCAGCCAATTGTTAGGTTTCCCTGCGACGGGCAGTAGTTTGATGCGCCGCAACGCTTTATCCGAGCGGGTAGGGCGCACGATGGAACTGCGCGTGATTGAACTTAATGCGGAGAAAAACCGCCTCATCCTGTCGGAACGTGCGGCGCAAGCGGAGCCGGGCGAACGCCAGGACATCCTGAATAACCTTAAGGCGGGCGACATGATCGAAGGTCACGTCACGAACTTGTGCGACTTCGGCGCTTTTATTGATTTAGGTGGGCTGGAAGGACTTATCCACATTAGCGAATTAAGTTGGGGGCGTGTTGCTCATCCCGACAACGTGCTGGAGCGCGGGCAGGAAGTCCGGGCTTATGTGCTTGGCGTAGACCAATCCGCAGGACGGATTGCCCTTAGCTTAAAACGCCTGCGCCCCGACCCGTGGAAGACCGTACAAGAACGCTATGAAATCGGCCAGACTGTAACCGGCCATGTGACAAACGTTGTGGATTTTGGCGCGTTTGTCTGCATCGAAGAAGGGCTGGAAGGACTCATCCACGTTTCGGAATTGGCGGAAGGCCACTTCCTGCATCCGCGTAATGTGGTCGCGGAAGGCGAATATGTCAAAGCCCGTATTTTGACCATCAACGGCCCAGCGCGACGTTTGGGCTTAAGCCTGCGCCCGCAAGAATAGAACGCAGGCATCACAGTCTCTTCGTCGGGCGCAAGACGCCCTTAAACCCGATTGCCGGTGTGTATGAAACCATCGGCAATTTTTCTTTTTGGCCTCTTGGGTTGCACGGCGGGCGTGGTATGATAGAAGTCGTGTATCACGATAATCAGTAAGCGATGAACACAGTGTCCAAAGACAAACAAGTAACCCCACAAGTAAAAAATACACCACCGACAACTGAAGAAGACCCCCTAAGCGGATTAGCGACTGGCACGGGCGAACGCTCGGAATTCATTGAGGATTTGTTGGACGCCTTGCCGCCTTGGTTTGGGGAAATCAGTGGAATTGTCTTGTTGGTGTTTGGCGTCATCTCGTTGATGGCGTTGTTTAACGTGGCTGGCGATGCCGTGCTTGCCCGGTCATGGTCGCACGCATTGCGTCAGCTATTTGGTTATGGTAGTGTGGTGGTCGCGTTAGGCATCATCATCTCCGGCGTGCTTATCTTTCTGCCGCGCATCGGCGTTAACCTACCATTTACAGCGCGGAGCGTCTTCGCGTTGGAAGTTGCGTTTCTGGCGTTTCTGGCGCTTTTGCATCTGGGACAGCGCGACCCGGAGTTACGGGCGTTGGCACGGGCGGGTGAGGGCGGCGGATTCATTGGCTGGGGGATGTGTGTCCTCCCGGCGTCGCTATTTGGCGATACAGTCAGCATTATTTTATTCGGTGCGGTGCTGGCCTTTAGCATCGGCGTGATTATCGGCATCCGGCAGGAACAAGTGACGGCATGGTTTAACCGTGTCGCCGGGTTCTTCATCCAGCATGGTGAACGTCTCGTAGCCATTCCCATTCCGGAGCGCAAAAAGCGTCAGGCTGTTGTGCCAACGCCCCCTGCTCCGGCGGATTTAGGGGAAGCACTGGCAAAACCTAATCACCGCCGCGCTCAGGTGTTACGCATTCGCCCTAACCCGCAAAATCTACCGCCTTCGTTGCGGCAAGCGTTGACCGCCGCCCAACAAGACCCAACACCGCCAGAAGCGACCAAACCTAAGCCGGTCATCCCGGTGGAGCGTGACGCGGACTATCACCGTTTGACCAAAGTGCTGAAGACTTCCGAAGAAGCAGAAGTTGAGGCGGGTGAACTCAAGTTCAGTCCCGGCGAGCTTATCGGGGAGGTCATCCCTAAGCAGAAGAAGACCGATACCCAGATGGTACGCCGTCCGGATGGACGTGTGAAGCATTATTTTACATCGGAGCAGATGAAAGAAGAGAAGAAGCTCATCAAGCGGGATAAAGGCTTGCCGCCGCTTGACCTGCTGAAAGATGTTGAATCCGAGCCGCCCGACGAACACGAGATAAACCATAACGTCGTCCTGATTGAAAATACGTTGCTGGAGTTTGACATCAACATTGATGTTGTTGATGTCAAAGCCGGGCCGACGGTCACACAATACGCTGTTCAGCCCTTCCGTGAGGTAAAAAACGTGGATGGTGAACTCGTTAAAGAGCGCACCCGGTTAAGTAAAATCGCGGCGCTGGCGAGTGACCTTGCGCTGGCACTTTCCGTCAAGCGCCTGCGTCTGGAAACCCCCGTGCCCGGCCATAGCTACATGGGCGTGGAAGTGCCGAACAAGAATCCCAGCACAGTGACCTTACGGTCTGTCTACGAGAGCAAAGCATTTTATGACCAGTGGCAGAAGGCGAAAACGCCGCTTGTCGTCCCGTTAGGGCGTGACGTGGCCGGAAATCCCATCATCATTGACCTGGCCGGGATGCCGCATCTGCTCATTGCTGGCACGACTGGCTCCGGCAAATCTGTTTGTATCGCGGCTTTGGCGACCGCATTGGTGATGAACAACACGCCGGATGCCGTCAAAATTATCATGCTCGACCCTAAAATGGTGGAACTCAGCCGTTTTAATGGCCTGCCACATCTGCTGGGACAGGTGGAAACAGACATGGAACGCATCATCGGTGTGTTGCGTTGGTGTACACGCGAGATGGACAGGCGCTATAAGATGTTGGAGGAGAACGCCGCCCGCAATATCGAGGTGTATAATTCCCGGCTGGGGCAACGCCGCAAAGCGGAGCATCTGCCGTATATCGTGATTTTGGTGGACGAAATCGGCGATTTGATGATGACCAAGCCAGAGGAAACCGAACGCACTATTACCCGCCTGGCGCAGATGGCGCGTGCTGTCGGGATGCACCTTATCGTCGCCACACAACGCCCATCGGTGGATGTCATCACCGGGTTGATTAAAGCCAACTTCCCGGCGCGTATTTCATTTGCGGTGGCGTCCGGCATCGACTCCCGCGTGATTATCGACACGGGCGGCGCGGAAACACTGCTCGGCAAGGGCGACATGCTCTATGTCGCGCCGGATGCCGCCGGGCCACAGCGCCTGCAAGGGTGCTTCTTAAGCGATGAAGAAGTGCGCGGCGTGGTGGGCTACTGGACGGCGTGGGTAAAAGAAAAAGTGGATGCTGGCAAATGGGATACATCAACCTCTTTTGCCCCCTGGGAGCGTGGCCTGACCCGGCGCGAATTCCTGGCGGAGACTGACCCTATGCTTGAAGACGCGATTCAGTTGGTGGTGGAAGAACAAGAGGCGTCCGCGTCACAGATTCAGCGTAAGCTCGGCTTAGGCTATCCGCGTGCGGCACGCATTATTGACTTGCTGGAAGAACTGGGCGTCATCGGGGAGCAAATCGCTGGTGCGCGTTCCCGTAAAGTCCTCATCGCCAAAGGCAAAGACCCGTTTAAAGAAATTATCGACAAGCGCACCAAGAATAAATAAACAAAGATATGTTCCCCCGTCGGTGAGCGTCAATAAGCCGGGCGGGGGAATTAATTCTGTGGTTAGTTGTGGCCTAAAACGGGCTTCGGCTGGTAGGGGGCTTCCAACTGCGCGATGTCCTCATCACTCAGGGTAATCTCTAAGGCGGCGATGGCTTCTTCTAGCTGGTACATCTTGCTTGCGCCGATGATAGGCGCGGTGATTCCGGGTTTATGGAGCGCCCACGCGATAGCGGTCTGTGCGGGGGATGTGCCGTGCTTCCCTGCGACTTCTTTTAGCGCGTCCACAACATCAAAATCTGCGTCGGTATAATATAAATCCCGGTCTATATTGTCGGTTTTGCCCCGTTCAGTGGGGTTTTGGTCTGCATTGCGTACACGATTCCCCGACAAAAACCCCCGCGCTAGAGGACTCCATGGGATGACCCCCACACCCATATCCACACACTGCGGGATCATCTCGCGTTCTTCTTCCCGATACACCAGATTATAGTGGTTCTGCATGGACACAAACGGCGTCCACCCGTGGAGTACCGCAACGTGTTGGGCTTTGGCGAACTGCCATGCGTGCATACTGCTCGCGCCGATGTAGCGCACTTTGCCCGCTTTGACGACATCATGCAGGGCTTCCATCGTTTCTTCAATTGGGGTGTTGTAGTCCCAACGGTGGATTTGGTACAGGTCAACATAATCCAAACCAAGATTTTGCAGAGATTTATCAATCGCATCAAAGATGTGCTTGCGCGATAGCCCACCCTGATTAGGCTTTGGCCCGTGCGAGAAGAATACTTTTGTCGCAACAACGTATTCATCACGCCCGCCGCCATATTCTTTTAATAACTGCCCCGTGATTTGTTCACTCACGCCCACAGAGTACATATCGGCAGTATCAAAGAAGTTAATCCCGGCTTCGATGGCGTGCTGGACAAAAGGCGCGGCTTCTGCGGCTTCCAGCACCCAGGGACGCCAGCTTTTATCACCGTAAGTCATCATGCCCAGGCAGATGCGCGACACGCGCAATCCTGTTTGCCCTAAGTTCATGTATTGCATCATTATCCCTCTCTTTGCTATAAAATAAGTAATCATAACGGATTATCGTGTGTTACGCATCACAGTGCATTTAACGCAATCAATCATTAAAGGCCATAAAGCCATGCAAACCAAAGATTTAGCAAAAGGACTGACCAACCCCAACGCACAGCTACGACAAAAGGCGGCGCAGATTATCGGCCTGCTGGACGAAGTAGACGTTCTGCCGGAATTAGCGCAGGCTCATCAGCGCGAAGCAGACTCTAACGTGAAGCAGGCTATCGTGTGGTCGGGGCAACGCCTGAAGGCCGCCAAAGATGCGGATTACAGCACGTTAGAGGAACTTCTGCGTTATTTTGGCATTGCCCGCGCTATAGACAATATGCCGAGCGATATTGAGGCGCGGATGATGTTACAATACGGCGCGATGACCATGACTGACCTTGTAAACCTCACCAAAGATTTGATTGAGGCGCTCAATTACCAACACCCGCAAGCGCCTAGCAAAGAGGACATCATGCCGTATGTGCGGGCGTTAAAATCCGGCGAACGCGCGACACGGGCGGAGGCGATGCTCGCGTTATTCAACAGCAAGAATATGGCCGCTTTGCCGTATCTGGTCAATGTTTTTCTGGATGACCCGGAGCTAACCCTGCGCGAACAGGCACAGAACACCGCTAAATACATCTACTGGAACGCGATTAGCTGGCAGATGCATCAGGACGGCACCATGCTCGAATTATTGCAGGAACGCGCCCGTGTTGCCGGGAAGCTCCCCGCGAACGACGAAGCGCCGCCGTTGACCGTCGCGCCCGCAGACCCGGATAATATCGCGGACATCCTCAAAAAAGCGGAGGAAGCTCGCAAAAAACGTCGTCGCTAGCGAGCGGTAGTGAATAAGCGTGTGCCGTCCGTCCACAGGTGTTGTGTGCCGTCCGCGTCGGTGCGGAACACAATAACATCCGTCGGCAAAAGCGCCAATGTGCCGGTGTGCGGCTCGTCTTCGCGGCTTCGATCCGCCTGGATGATGACCGCACTCGGCGCGACTGCTTGCAGAAACGCCGCATTCAACGTGTTTCTGCCGCCGTGCGCGGGCAATTGCAACACATCAGCACGCAGGTCTAGCCCGGCGTTAAGCATCGCGGTCTGGGCGTCGGGTGAAGCATCACTCATCAGCAGGAATGAGACATCGCCATAGCGGATGCGTACCACCAGCGCGGAATCCGGCAGGCTGTCGGTGATGCCTGGTGTCCTTAGTGGATGCAACACCTCCACAAGAACGCCGTCACTGAGTTGGATTTGATAGCCCACACTGACGGCGCTCACGTCAACCTCTGCCGCGTTTTGTGCGGCGATGATGATGTCCTCATAAAGACTGCTCAAATTCTGCTGGCCGTTGGTAAGCACCAACCCTGCCCGATAGCGGCTGAAAACGTCCAATAGGGCACTTTGGGCGTTGCCGTCCGGCGTGGAAATCATCACAAGTTCCAGGGTGCGGTCATTGATGGGCAGGCGTTCCCCCAGCGCGTTAAGCAATCGGGAAGGTGACCGCCCGCCATTGATGAGCATTTGTGCGCCATCCGGCGTTTGTAATAACACCACATGCCCGCGCCCGGTATCCAAAAACCAGACATCCAGCCGCCCGGTAGGGCGCGTATTCCACATCAAACCCATGACGATCAAGATGCCGCACGCGCTCACGCTTAATGTGCTGACTGTGCGCCGTTGCCGCATAAATCCCTTAAGCCTTAGCCACCATCCCGGCTGTAACGATTCTGCCATAGCCACCCCTAACGCAACCCCATAAACCCCACCGATTAAAAGCGGCGACACATAAAAGCTGATTTGTGCGAATGGTAAATCCGCAAACAGGCGGACAATGCCAATCGTCCATGACGATAGCGCGAACGCCACCCACAACAATATCTGCGAAAGCGGCGCGACCCAAAAAATAACCAGCGCCAGCCACCCAAAGGCCAGTACATAAGCATGAGCCGGAATCACAAGTGCATTAACCAGCAGAAACGCCGTGCTGACTTGCCCGAAGGTGAGCAGGAGGAGGGGTGTCACCGCAATTTGTGCCGCGAGCGTCACAATAATTGGCCCTTCCAGCACGCGGACGATGCCCAGCGTCGTTGACCTGCTAAATACACCACCCAGTACATAGGCAAACCCGCGTGCTATCGGCTCGGTCAGAAAGGCCAGCCCCAGCACCGCGCATAAGCTCAACTGAAAGCCCACATCCCATAGCGCGTTCGGGTTCTGTGCGGAGATAACCAGCACGGCCAACGCGATAGAGGCAGGTGTAAATGTGCGCCGCCTGAAGCCCTCCGCAATGAAGTACAGCGCACTCATCAGGGCGGCGCGGACTACGGGCGGCGCGCCCCCTGTAAATGCCGCATATACCAGAATCACCCCACATGCGATAAAAACAGACAACCACTTTCTACCGGGCAGAACCGCCCGCAAGAATCCACTCACCATTCCGGCGATGATAACCATATTAAAGCCACTAATCGCCAGCAGATGTGCCGCGCCCACATCACGAAAATCAGTGCTGAGTTGCGGCAATAATCCGCGCCTGTCCCCTGTTAAAATGGCGATGAGTAACCCGGCCTGCGGCTCTGGCAGGATGCGGTTAATGTGCCGCTTGGCATCTTCGCGGAGGTTAATCAGAATGGCGCGGAAGGGATTGCCACTGTTTTGTGCGATGACTTCCACTGAGGCGCGGTCTAGCAGGCTATAAACGCCTTGCCGGGCGAGATACGCGCCGTAGTCGAACGCATCAAATGAGCCGGGCGTCAGCAACAGGCCGGATGCCCGTACCACGTCGCCATAAGTCGCTGGCGTGTTGCGGGGTGCGCGGATGATGACCGCGCCGTTGGTGGGGGTGGTGCTTCCGCCCTGTGTAACGATTGTCACATCTACACGCAACAGCGCGTAATTATCGGTGATGTCCGGCGCATCGGTCACCTGCCCGGTGATGGTTAACCCGCCCATTTCGTTGAATTGGCGAATGTCGCCACCATCCGCCAGCGTCGCGTAACGCCACCCGCCCAGCGTGAAGGCCAATAGCGCGATGTTCAGCCACAGAAACGGTGTATTGCGTCGGTTGATGAACACCGCTACGCCCGCGATAGCGACCAGTAGCGGCCATGTCGGGCTTAAGCCTTGCCGTGCTACAATAACCCCCAGTGCCCATCCGAGCGCGATGAAGACCAGCCGCATAATGTCCCTGTTCTTGTTGCTGTTAGCGAAGTTTGCAAAAAGCGTTTACAATAGTCCCTAAATTAACTTTTGGAGTAAAAAATGTCAAAAACTGCCGTTTACCCGGCTTCGCTGAACCCAATCCATAACGGCCATATTGATATTGCGTTACGTGCCGCTAAGATATTTGATAAACTTATCGTTGCTGTGTATGATAAACCCAAGAAACCCATGCTTTTCTCGGTGGATGAACGGGTGCAATTGGCGCAGTTAGCATTTAAGGATTATGATAGTATCGAGGTCGTTAAGTTCTCCGGGTTAACAATTGAATTTGTGCGGGCAGTGGGTGGCATGGCGATTGTGCGTGGTTTGCGCGTTTTCTCCGACTTTGAGTTCGAGTTTCGCATGGGGCTGGCGAACAAAAAATTAGCACCGGATATTGAAACAGTCTCGATTATGACGGATGAGCGCCACGTCCATATTAGCTCCAGCACTATCCGCGAAGTTGCGGAATTAGGCGGCGATGTACGGTGGGGCGTGCCAGATTATGTGGCTCAGGCGTTGGCACGGCGCTACAGCGAATTAAATTATGACAGCCCGGTAGACGCGGCGTTGCCGCTTACAAGTGGGCAAGTAATCTCTGAATAAGGGGAGTAAGTACGATGGATATACAACATCTGGTAGATCGACTTGAAGATTTGATTGATGAAGGGCGACACATGCCCTTTAGCCGCTTCACCATGATTGATGAAGAACGGGCATTAGAGCTTATCGACCAGATGCGTATTTCGATTCCAGAGGAAATCGAAAAGGCGAACCGTATTCTCAGCCAACGTGACCGCGTACTGGCACAGGCCAATGAAGAAGCCGCCCGCATCCTGCAACAAGCCCGTAGCAAGGGTGAGGAGATGCTCGACCAGGACGTAAATGTACAGGCCGCGCAGAACCGCGCCGCGAACGTCGTGGAAGACGCCCGCCAGGTTGCACAACGTGTCCGCGATGAAGCCGATGCTTATGTGCTGGATGTGCTTTCCCGTTTGGAGCAAGACCTACAGAAGAACCTCAACACCGTGCGTAACGGCATCAACGCGGTAAACCAACCCGTCGCTAATATGCCGCTTTCTCCCATCATTGATGAGGAAGATGAGGCCGAATTGGAAGGCCACAGCTTCCCGCAGGTGAACATGCGCGAAGAAGTAGATGCACCACAAGCGCGGGGGAACGGGTTTAACATCAGCTTACGGCGGGGCAAAACCGACGAGGAATAAATCCAAGAAACGGCGCTAAATGCCGTTTTCTTCCAGACGATAACCAACACCGCGCACTGTCTTCAGATGTCGCGGTTTATTACCGTTGGTTTCCATCACCTGTCGCAACCAACGGATGTGAACATCCAGTGTGCGTGTATCGCCCACATATTCTGTATCCCACACCGCCGCCATGATGGTTTTGCGGTCAAGGGTCTGGTTGGGGTGGCGCAGAAACAGTGCGACGAGTTGTGCCTGTTTGGGTGTTAACTGTTTTTCTTCCCCATGTGCGATTAAAATACGACGCGGAACGTTCATCACAAATGGCCCGAAGTGGAGCATTTCTTCCCGGCGGCGCGTGACAAAACGCCCCACGCTATTTGTGATGCGGCGGGGGGTTGGCTCGGTCAGGATGACATCTGCCGCGCCTTCTGCCGGTGGGTTGCCCGTTAGCGGGATGTGAATAATGGGGACATCTGGCAGGGATTCTTTTAGCTTACGGCAGATGCGCTCTCCTGTTGTGCGGAGGCTGGCCGCGTCTAAGATGATGACATCCGGCGTGGTCGCTTGGGCTGTCGTTAACGCCTCTTTACCACTGCCCACACAGATAACGGTATATTTACGCGACAGGGCGCTGAAGATGCTGTCATCCTTGATGCGTGGATGACGAATATACAGGATTGTGGCGCGTGCCATAATCACTCCTTCATTGAAGTGCCGTTATGTGGTCGCTAATGCCATTTTTAGGTGAGATGCGGCATAATCTAAGCGGGTGTGCCTGTTATGGATTGCGAAACAGATTATAACATAGGAAGGACTAGGGCGCATGATGCACTTTGAAACAAATAAGCGATTACTCCAACAATTATTGATCGTGCCCCGTTGGGCCTGGTTGCCGGATTTAGCAGAGTCCGTCTTCCAGCAAGCCTTGACGATCCAAGCCATCCCTGCCCCTACATTTGCCGAATCAAGCCGGGCGGCATACTTCCACGCGCAATTCCAGCAGGCCGGGCTACAGGATGTCAGCACGGACGAACGGTTTAATGTCTATGGGTGTCTGGCCGCGCCGGAAGGCACCGCAGTTAGCCCGGCGGTGATGGTTGTCGCTCATCTGGATACCGTCTTCCCGATGGATACCGATTTGACGGTGCGCCATGATGGTGATTTTGTGTATGGGCCGGGACTGGGAGATAACAGCATGGGTGCGGCGGCTTTGCTCGGCTTGATTGACGGCCTTAAGCGACTCGGTCAGACACGCCAGCGTAATGTGTGGTTTGTAGCCACCTCCCGCGAAGAAGGCTTAGGCGATTTGGGCGGGATGCGCCTGGCGTTTACCACACTCAAGGAAAAAATCGGTGCTGTGGTCAACATTGAGGGCATGGCGTTAGGCCACGTTTACCACGAAGGAATTGCGGTGCGGCGCTTGCACATCACCGCACAGGCGGAAGGCGGGCATAGCTGGGCGCACTATGGCAGGCAGAGCGCGGTACATGGTCTGCTACAGGTCGGCGCGAAGATTACCCAACTATCACCGCCGGATAAGCCGCGCACAACCTATAACATCGGCGTTATTGAAGGCGGACAATCTGTAAACACTATTGCCAGTAACGCCGGGATGTGGGTTGACCTGCGTTCGGAATCTTCCGCACAGCTTCATGCGTTCGAGGCGCAAGTCCGCCAGCAGGTGCAAGGGTGCGCGGTGGATGACTTAACGTTTGCAATTGATGTTGTGGGCGATAGACCCTCCGGCGGTATCGCTATTCACCATCCATTGGTGGAAATGGCGATGCTGGCACTGGAAGCGGTGGGCACACGGGGTACACTGGCAACAGGCAGTACCGATGGCAACATCTCCTTAGCGGCGGGTTGCCCGACGGTAACGCTGGGTGTGACGCGAGGCGGCAATGCACATCGGCTGGATGAGTTCATCGAGCGTTCGCCTATTGTGGATGGAATGCGCCAACTCTTGCTGATGTTGGTCGCTTTATCTACCGAATCTGATACATAGCTTGCGCCGACTCCTGCGACTCGGTAAGATTCTTCTAACTTTCGGGAAAAACTAAACGGGATAGCATAACAATGGCACCTGTCGTCGATTTATTGGTTGCGGTACGCGCTGAACAAGTCGAGCGTTACCAGCAAAACTTAGCAAAGTACACCAGCTTTAATACACAAGTGGTAGATTCCACCAAAGAAGCACTGGGCATTATGGCGGATAAAGACAGCCATGTGGATGTATTAGTGCTGGACAACGGCCTGAGCGAACTTATTTATGAACTGGTGGTTCACATCCGGCAGAAGTACCCGCGCTTGCTGATTGTGTTGGTCGATGAAGACGCGGACTTCGGCTTGCCCGGTCAGGCCGATGAGATGAGCACCGAGCCGTTTAAGAATGATGACCTCATCCGCCGTATTGAACGCCTCATCGCTGACCGCCGCATGGAGACTTTGCGCTCCGATAGTTTGCCTGCGGTGCGTTCCATCAACCGCGTGATGAAGGATGCTGTTGGCTTAATCGGCAAACAGGAGGCGGCGGTGAAGTCCGTACACGAGATGGGCTATGACTATGTCGCTTATTATCATATCGAGTCCGCAACTCCGCTTGATTTGTACCTGCGGGCGCAGAGTGGCCCCAATACCATCACCGCAATTGCGCCCAAACGCGCCAATGCCGATGACCTGATGGGCTGGGTGGCACAAAACGGGCAGAGCCGCATCGCCGCGCCGGAAGACAAGCCCAATCATCCCCTTGTGGCACGGGGGCGATTAGGTGCGGTGTCGTGTGTGCCGGTGGGCTTCGCGGGTAAGCAGTACGGCGTGTTGGCCGCCTGCCGGGATATGCCCGGTAGCATTACACAGGAAAACATTCTGATGTTGGAATTGGTGGCGGCACAACTCGCCGCCGCGCTGATGAAAGAGATGAAGGCATAAAAAAACAGGCAGGCCATTGCTGGCTTGCCCGTCTGGTGATGGTCAGTTAAGCAAAGGGCACGAATGAGTCACTCGTGCCTTTTGTTGTTTAACCGTCTTAGTTGCTGAGTGTCAGCGAGTACTCGCCACTGGCGAAACTGCTCCAGCCACAGGCAACAACCGTGTGTTCACCGGATTCGGTGAGTTCAAATGCAGTGATAAGCGAGTTCAGGCCATCACCGCCATCATCGTTAGAGGCGATACCGCCACTCGGCCCTAGTAATTCTACAAAGGTATCGAAGATGTCGCTTGTTAATGAGATGGTCACGAGGTCGCCCGCGTTGCCGTTGAACGTCCACAGGTCAGCGCCACCTTCGGCCAGGTTGCCAGTAACAGTTTGGCCGAAGCTGATGCTCCCGGCGGGGCTGTTCTCGCGGCTACCGGGCACACATTGGGAACTGTAGAAGTACTCACCACCGAATGCGCCGAAGTCGAAATCACCAAAGCCAAAGCTATCGGCATCAAAGGCGCTCTCTGCGGCTAATTCACTATAGTACTGGGTGATAAGTTCCGTCAGGCTATCCGTGAAACTGAAGCTGAGGTTAGAAGCCGCATTGGAAGAAACTGGCTCGAATGAATCAGGTGCTGTGACGGTATAGGCTTCGTTGATGCCACTAAAAGCTACCGTAGTATTTGCGATGACAGAAAAACCTTCCCCACCGAACATGCTCCCGAATAATTCGCCGAACATATCACCAAAGGGGTCTTCTTCACCTTCGCCTTCACCGCCGAACAAGCTCCCCAAATCACCAAGCTCGCCTAAACCTTCTACGCCTTCTTCACCACCCAATTCACCTAACCCGCCAAGCAAGTCACCCAACCCGCTTGCATCGACTTCACCGAAGCTGTAGCTCAGGTCAATCTGGGTAGAGACTGCCGCAAGGGTCTGCGTAGTGGGGTCAATAGAGACGACGTTCGTGCCGTTCAGCGTGCCCGTCATGCCACCGAAGAAGTCCATTTCGCTTGCGTCCGCACCCATTGCAAACGGGTCAACATTGTCATAAGAACCGCTTAATTGAACTACTGTGCGGCCATCCGGCAACACTGCGCTATCGTTGCGCGTCCATGTTGCGGGCACATCATCAATATTGAATTCGGCCATGTCTGTGACGGTGCTTTGCGAGGCTAACCCGCTAAATGTGAACGTGGAATTACCCAAGTCATCACCGGAGATACCGCTCCATGTCAGGGCGTCTAATGTCTCGCCTGCACCGAAGTACAGGAAGTTGTCTACCAGGATAAATGAGGCCGCGCCACTGCTAGTCGCAAACATCATATCAAAGGTGACATCAGGCATATCCAGGCGGGCGGCAGTGATGACACCGCTACCATCCATCACAATAAAGCCCGTACCGCCCACAACATTGATGTTTGTGGCGAAGAAACCTAAATCAGCGTTCAACGCCATGTCGAACGTCAGCGCGAATGATTCTGCCGCTTGGGTATTTTCAAACGCCGTTGTGATAAGCGCACAGTCATCACCTGCTAAACCGGGCGGGCAATCTTGCGCGTGGACGCCCGTTACAAAAATGGCGGTTAATGCCAGGAGCAGACCTAAGACTAAATGCTTTGTCGCTTTAATGCTCATGAATTGCTTTTCCTCCAACTAGATATAGTGTCAAAATAGCCCATCTTCGGGTATTAAATCTTTTTGACAGGCATTACTCATTGTATACGAATCCCAAAAAGGTGCAATTCAACTTAAAGTCCTATAGGCTTATCGCAAAAAATGGCGTAGGGCATCCGCCATCTGCTCGATCTCATCCAGCGTGTTGTAGTGGGCAAGGCCGACTCGCACCATACCGTCTTCTGCATGGTCAAGCCGCCGCATAATCTCCACCGCGTAATAATCTCCACTCCATACATAGATGTTGCGCTCCGCTAAATAGGTGGCGATAGCATCGGCGGAATGGTGGGTGTGGGTAAAAACCACCGTCGGGCAACGCTCATCGTAACGAGCCGGGTTTGTAATGCCATAGATGTTAACTCCCGGCAGGGCATGTAACACGTCAATCAAACGGGCGACGAGTGTTTGCTCCTGACGGCGGATGGCTTCCATGCCTGTTTTGTAGTGCTGGCGTTGGGTGGCATAGTCCGCGAAAGCGGAGGTGTATCCACCGCCGAATTGTTCCCCCACCCAGCCGAGATACTGCACCGCCGCACGGGTCGCCGCGATGCCTTCAAAACTGGCTGTGCCGGTCTCCCAACGGTGCGGGGGCTTGTTCTTCGCCGGGCGGACTTTGTATGCGGGTAGGCTGGCGAGTAAATCATACTTGCCCCACAAAATGCCCATATGCGGCCCGAAGAACTTATAAGCCGAACACAGCAGAAAATCACAGCCGATGTCCTGCACATCAAGCGGGATGTGTGGGGCGCTCTGTACGGCGTCTACCACATACAGCGCACCCGCCGCGTGTGCCATCTGCGCGATTTGCTTTACCGGGTTCACTGTGCCGACGGCGTTAGAGGCGTGTACGGTAGCGACGACCTTTGTCCGGTCTGTCAGTGCGGCTTCCAGCGTGTTCAGGTCAAGCGTAGCGTCTTCCGTGTGGATGTCCACCCAGCGCACGGTCAGGCCGTAATCTTCCGCGATGTGGAGCCAGGGGGCAACGTTGGCATCATGATCCATGCGGGTGAGGACGATTTCATCGCCTGCTTTTAACGTTCTGGCGATGGCGCGACTCAGTTGAAAGCATAAGGTGGTCATATTCGGGCCGAATACAATTTCATCCGGTGAGGGTGCGTTGATAAAATCTGCCATGACTTCACGCGCAGATTGCACAAGTTCATCCGTGCGTTGGCTGGTGGCAAAGTGCCCGCCGGAATTGGCGTTCATCGTTTCAAAATAAATCCGATAAACATCAATCACGCTTTGATGAACCTGTGTCCCGGCGGGGTTGTCAAAAAAAATCGGGATCGTTCCTTCGGGTGTTGTTTGGTGCAAGGCTGGGAACTGACTGCGAATCTGGCTTGTGTCCAACATCTAATTTCCCCTTTTGCGTC
>DAIMZF010000043.1:18270-23925 GCA_036734085.1 Aggregatilineales bacterium | reverse complement strand
CTACACCACAAAACGCTCAAAGTTGTTGCGATTAGGCAAGCCCCACACGCCCCAGAATTCCCGCGTGCCAGGGCGCATAATCGCCGCGCCGCATGTTTCGCTGAAGTAAGGCGCTTCGCTCATCGCGCAGATGCTGTATTCCCCATCGCTCCGGTCGGCGGTAATCGCCATCAGGCGGTGGGGGGTGATTGGCCGTTCCGTCAGTAACCAGTTTGCCCGGTTCATACGGGTGTCGCTGTCGTCCTCAAGTTCTGGCGTCAGGCCGCGCTCGATGTGCGTCATACGTGGATGCAAACAACGATTAGCATGGGCGCGAGCATCCTCTGTAAAAGATTCCACAATGCATCGGCTTGACGAAGCTTCGACATTATACCCGTCGCTGTTCTTGTCCATCAGCACATAATTATGCCCACCCGCCAATGGCGCGGAGGTAATGCACCTGAGCGCGTCATCAAGGTTATCCTGCATCAACGCCTTACGCACCACAAACGGCCACATCACGCCCGGTTGACCGTCAGTAGTCATCAGGTTATTAATGCCGATGGCGATTCCGGCTTCGTTCATACCAATCATCCCCACACACCCGGTCACGGTTAACGCGACGAATTTAGGCGCATGTTCTGGTTCACCGCGAAGCAGGGTCACGAAGGGGTAAGCCGTCGCGTGCATATCCCACGTTTGCCCCATAAAGCCGTGCCCTTCCTTGCTGATGTTGGCATCCACCATGAAGGTTGTGCAATCCGTATTGGCGTATTTAGGCAAGACGCGGTTTTGATCCAGATTGTAGATAATGTCCACAAAATCAGTAAAGCCGTTGGCAATAAGCAGTTCTTCCATAGATAGCCCGGTCGCCTGCCCGATGCCTTCCAATTCGGCCATCAGTTCCGGCGCGTAGTCATGGTGCGCGGGCAAACACGCCTGCGCGACCGCCAACGCTTCCTCGCGTGAAATTGTGCGGCCCGTCCACGCTTCTTCGGTGCTCAGGCACAACCGTTCTTCGGCTAATTCCCGGATAGCATCAGTCACCATCCGACCATGTTGAAAACCCATCTCGTGGGGGCTACCAGAGATTTTAAGTACACGGAGAGGAGGCATCTCTGTGAGTCCTTTCACTAGATATTGCGTGCATTACGGGGGCATTACTTATCAACCCTACAATATTTAGCAGGCGGATGCAATGTTTTTCACCAAACCGTGAAAAAATTCTGAGGCCTCATCCACCATTAAAAACGTCAAACGCCCTTGACCACGCGCACGGGCTATGCTAATCTATTGGCACACACAAGTATTGTGCCTGTAGCTCAGCGGATAGAGCGATTGTCTACGGAACAATAGGTCCGGGGTTCGAATCCCTGCAGGCACGCACCAGGCAAACACACAAAACAGTCGGCATAGCCCGGCTGTTTTTGATTCTATCTTATGATGCACAAAGGATTTTTTCATCTTTTCTTAAAGAAAGTAGCAGAGTCGTTAACACAGTTGGGCTATAGTAAGGCTTCCTGAAAAATCTTTCTTAGGAAGGAAAGTATTCAATGAAAGCAATCCGTTTAAGCATTGCATTATTACTCGTTGTCATCCTGACCATGAGCCTTTCCGCCGTGAACGCGCAAGATAGCGACTTAGGCACGCCGGAAAACCCAATTGAAGTTTATTTCGTACCGTCCGCAGAAGCACAAACCCTGATTGAGGGTGGTGAAGTACTACGCGAAGCCCTGGAAGCCGCTACCGGCCTCAGCTTCCGCGTGAGCGTGCCCACCTCCTACGCCGCAACCATCGAAGCCATGTGCGCCGCCCCCGACGTGTCTATGGGCTTCATCCCGGCGGCAGGTTACGTTATCGGTAACAACCGTTGCAACATCGAAGTATACGCGGCGGCAGTCCGTAATGGCTGGCCGGTGTACTGGGCACAATACATCGTGCGCCGCGACAGTGACATCTTCACCTTTGGTGACCTCGAAGGCCGTAGCTGGGCGTACCCCGACGGCGCTTCAACCTCCGGCTTTATCGTCCCTTCAGTGGAACTACAAGCGGCTGGCATTACACCGGGCCGTCAGGTAGAAGCTGGCGGACACAACCAATCTGTATTGGCCGTATACAATGGTGAAGTTGACTTCGCCACCAGCTACTTCAGCCCGCCGTTAACACCCGGCGCGCAATGGGGTTTTGGTGACCTGCCCGAACCGTATGACCTGAGCGCCGATGAGTCCTTCGTGACCGAAGAAGGCCGTTTGTTCGTGGGTGATATGCGTATTCTGGATGCGCGTTCCGCCGTTGCCAACGTTGCGCCCGATATTGTCGACGCCGTGCGTATCCTCCGCATCAGCGCCCCCATCCCCAACGACACCATGGCCTTTGGTGATGGCTTCCCGGAAGAACTGAAAGCGGAAATCTACGAAGCACTCGTCGCTTTCTCCGAAACTGAAGAATGGGCAAACACCGCACTCGGCAGTAGCCAGGGCTACTCCTGGTCTACCTTGACCTTAATCGAAGATAGCGTATTCGACAGCGTGCGCTTGCAATTCCAGATTCTTGGCCTGACCGAAGGCGACGTTTTCGGCGACGACTAAGCCACACACTTTTTAGACCGTTCACAGGCAGGGATAGGTTCGCTTATCCCTGCTTGTCTGTTTATAGTGATGACGCCCCATGCTAATAATCGAAAACCTGACTAAAATTTATGATAACGGCTTTAAAGCGCTGGATAATGTGAGCTTTGAAGTCCCGGATGGGCAATTCGTGGCCTTGATTGGCCTCAGTGGTTCCGGCAAATCGACCCTGCTCCGGTGCATTAACCGCCTCGTGGAACCTACCGCAGGCCGTATCATCTGGAATGGGTTGGATGTTACCGCCGTCAGCGCGGAGGAAATCCTGCTTGTGCGGCGGCGTATCGGCATGATTTTCCAGCAATTTAACCTCGTTAAACGCTCTAAGGTCATTACCAATGTCCTTGCCGGGCGCTTGGGGTACATCAACCCGGCATTTAGCCTCTTTAATTACTTCCCTAGTACGGATAAAGAAAAAGCGTTGATGAATCTGGAGCGTGTCGGCATCCGCAACCAGGCGTACAAACGCGCTACCGCGCTCAGTGGCGGTCAGCAACAGCGCGTCGCCATCGCCCGCGCTTTGATGCAAGACCCGGAATTAATGCTGGCGGATGAGCCAGTCGCCAGTTTAGACCCGGCCACATCGCATGGCGTGATGAAATATCTGGAAGTGCTGAACAAAGAAGACGGGCTGACCGTTGTCGCCAGCCTGCACTTTTTAAGCCTGGCCCGCACCTATGCAGACCGTGTTATCGCCCTCAAGGACGGCAAATTAGAATTTGACGGGCCACCCAGCGAAATTGATAACGACCGCTTTAGAGAAATTTACGGCGAAGATGCGGTGGAAGTGAACATCTCATGACGAACGATAACCCCAACAGCATCAACCCCAAAAAAGCTACCGAAAATGAGGTCGCGGTGCGTAACGCGCTCACACGCTTGCTGGTCGTGCTGGTCGTCACCATTGGCTTTGGCATTTATTCCTACGGTTGGGCGGTCACGGATATTGACCTGGAACGTCCGCAGGATGAGCGCCGTCAGCAGACGGTGCAACGCGCCCTGCGTGAGTTGTTATCTCCGGCGGTGTTCTCTCAGGATCGTATTATCGTCGATATTGTGGCGAACTTCCGCGTGGGCTGTGTGCCCGGCGAAGTCGTGGAGCAACCCGACGAACAACCATTAAATGCCGTCATCCGTTTATCGTCGGATTGTGGCGATATAGACGAGCAAATCACGGTAGAAGTGGACGGCCTGCCGCCCCTGTTAGCGGGCGCAGTGCGTTGGCGGCCACCCGGCGAAGACGCGGCCACCCGTCCCCGCACCATTTTAGAGACAAACCGTGAGGATTTTGCCGTCGCCAATAACGGCCAGTTCGTCGGGACGATTCAAGTGCCGCAAATCCGGGAGACAGAAGGCGAAATCGCGCAGATTGTCGTACGTGTGCTGGAGCCTGTCGGCAGTGTGCGCTTTAGCCCCAACGCAAACCGCGTCGCTAGTGCCATGGCGGAAACAATCTTCATGGCGCTCGTGGCAACCACCGTCGCTATCCCTATCGCCGTGTTGCTCAGTTTCTTCGCGGCGCGTAACCTGATGGTCGGCATCCGGCTTTCTTTAGGGAGCTTGCTGTTATCATTTGTCGGGTTTGCGCTCGGCGTATTCTTAGGCGTACAACTGCTCACGGAACTCATCCGACAGGGGATAACGGCGGGCAATACACCCGGCACGGTGCAATTCTTCGCCATCTTCGCGGTAATGGCGGCCTTTGTATTCGGCGCGATATTCGTCGCACGGCTCAACCAACAGCGCAACTCGGAGGATATAACCTCCACGCTGATACAGGTCGTATGGGCGCTGATTATGGCGGGCTTCCTGGCTTACTTCATCGGCGCGGTTGCCGGATTAGGGCTACTGGGCGCGGAGCAAATCAATAGCCTTAGCAACACCATCCGCCCGGAGCAAGCCGGGATTGGCACAATTTTAGCGGATGCTGTGGGCAGTGTGGGCAACCTGCTGGATGTGCTAAGTCAGCTTATCTTCATCGGTGCGCCCTTAGTCGCCGCGCTGATTGGTGGCCTCATCCTGCCGGGCGTTGTCTCTACCGTGTTTGCCGCGCCGTTGCGCCGTGTGCCGGATGTTGTCGGGCATAGCGTGGGCGTGGTGTTAGGTGGCATCAGTGGTATGGTGTTGCTGGGCGCGATGGGTCTCATCGGCATGTGGGCGGCCTTGCTGACGTTGCTTGCGCCGTTTATCGCCGCCTTAATCGGGGGTCAAATTCCGGTGCTGATATATAACCAGACCCTCAGCAAACGACTGGTCAAGAACACCTATGACGCAAATCGGCTGGATAAGCTAACACGCTTCATCCTGTTCTGGGTAGGCGCAGTGCCAACTGCCATTTACACCTTTACCAGCCTCAACCTTAGCCGCAGTATCATCAATGGTATTCTGCCGTCGGAGGCAACCAGCACATTCTTAGGGCTGACGTTGCCCATCTTCGTGATTGATACCATGATCATCGGCCTGGTGCTGGGCGCGATTGCGGGCGGTCTGGCGGGCACACAGGGGAGCTTCCCGGTGGGCAACGTGCTATACAACACCTCACGTACCCTGCTCAACACGGTACGCTCCATCGAGCCGTTGATTATGGGTCTGGTGTTCGTCATCTGGGTAGGCACAGGCCCGTTCGCTGGTGTGCTGGCCTTGACGTTACATTCTATCGCCTCTCTGGGCAAGCTGTACTCCGAACAAGTGGAAAATATCGATCCTGGCCCGTTGGAAGCGTTGGATTCTACGGGCGCGAATCGCCTACAGACCATTGTTTATGCGGTTGTCCCGCAGATTATCCCGCCCTACATCGCGTTTACCATGTATCGTTGGGATATTAATGTGCGGATGTCCACCATCATCGGTTTTGTGGGCGGTGGTGGCATCGGCCTGTTACTACAACAGGAGATTAACCTGCTGGAATATCGCTCCGCAGGCGTGGCGGTATTGGCAATTGCCATTGTCGTTTCCATCCTGGACTACGCCAGCGCGTACATCCGTAAACGGGTGATGTAGCACCGACAAATAAAGGGCTGGCCGGATGCGTCAGCCCTTGTTGTGCCAGTCA
>DAIMZF010000043.1:0-18170 GCA_036734085.1 Aggregatilineales bacterium | reverse complement strand
GGCGCTAGCGGCGGCGCGGGTGGTGCGACGGGCGGCGGATTTTCCGGCTCGGTCAGCGGCCCAAGCGGAAACACGGAATCCAAGTTTACCTACGGCGGCGACGCCGCTTTCAAGCGTAACACCCTGCCTTCGGATGGTTTTTCGGCGTCTGTTGGCATCGGGGGAGAAGTCAAAGCATCCGGGAGCGTGCTTTCCGGTGAATATGGCAACGGCACAACCAACCTCAAAGGCGAATTTCTGCAGGGCGAAATCGGCGCGAATGCCGGGATTGGCTTCGACCCTAAAAGCGCCAGTTTTAAGGCGCACGTAGGCGCAGGGGCGGAGGTCAACCTCGTTAAAGTTGGCGTCAGCACACAGGTAGCCGGTGTAGACATCGCCGCCGAAGCCCGCGCAGGGGCTAATGCCAACGCCAAAGCGGAAGTCGTCTTCGACCCCAAGACCGGGAAGTTCGGCGCGGGTGTGGAAGCAGGCGCGTTCGCGGGGGGCGAAGTCACCGGGAAGGTCGGCGTTAAGGGTGACTTGGGCGAAGTCGGCGTTAAAGGCAGTGCCCGTTATGGCATCGGCGCGGAATATTCCGGCTCTATTGGCTTCGAGAATGGCGTATTCAGCATGAAGAATGTTAAAGTCGGTGCGGCGCTCGGCGTGGGCGGCAGTGTCGGCTTCGACCTTAAGCTGGATGTCTTTGAAACAGGCAGTCGCATCGCGGAAGGCGGCAGAAGCGCGGCTAACTGGATTATGTCTAAATTTTGATAAAGGGATAAGGTCAAACACACATGGAATTCAAACACTTTCAAGGCCCGAACTTTGTGCTTAGCGTGCCGACGAACTGGTTCATTTCCTCAACGGTAGATTTTCAGGCGATCTTTTTATCCCAGCCTAAAGAGGATAGCACCCGCGCTAACCTGACTGTTTCCGTCCGGCAATTGGAGGAAGGCAGTACGCTGGAAGGCGTCGTCATCGCCACCCGGCAGGAGCAAGCCAAGAGCTATGCCCAGTACGAAACACTGGAAGAAATCGACTACACCGCGACAGGCGGCACGGGCTTTCAACATCGCTATCGCTGGATAGACCCGGAACAAGATATGATGATTGTGCAGGAGCAAGCCTTCTTCTTCGTAGAGCCGATGTTGTTCACCTTGACGGGGACGTGCATCCTGCAACACGCGGACGAATATGTGCCTGTCTTTAAGCAGATGATTGACTCTCTGCGCTTATAACCCGGCGCGTTGGGGCATGGGACGCCGTGCCCCTCAAGCGTGTTTTTGCCCTGTTTTGTGCGTATTGACGACCCCTGTCTCCCATCCTCTGCCGACAATATGTGCAAATCTCCTAAAAATTAGTGACGCTTTATCGTGACAGGTTAGAATTTGATAAAATCGGATTCAACGCTACTATAAAGCGTACCGAAATATACCCTAAGGAGGAAGTTTTTATGAAAGTTAAACGCTTAATGGTGATGGCACTGGTGCTTGTGCTGGCCTTCAGCGCCTTTGCGCCGCTAACAAGTGCCCAAGGCGAAAACAGCGCCGTCATCCTGTACCCGCAGGAACTCGACAACCTGAACCCCCTTTACAGCAGTATGTTCTTTATGGGCATCACCACAGACTTATATCTTGCACCAGCGTGGAACTTCACCGACACACTCGACCCGAACCCCGTCCTCGTGACCGAAATCCCCACTGTGGATAACGGCGGGGTCAGCGAAGATGGCCGCACCATCACCTTAAGCCTGCGTGATGACATTGTGTGGTCAGATGGCACGCCCATCACCTCTGCGGACTTTGTGTTCACCTACGAGATGTACAAAGATACCGCCAACACCCCCAACAGCACCTATCCTTATGGCGAAGCAGACGGCATCATCACCAGTGTGGACGCGCCCGACGATGTGACGGTGATTGTCAATTTTGCAGAGCCGTTCGCGCCCTGGGTGGCGACGTTGTTCACCAGCGTTCTGCCGAAGCACATTCTGGAACCCGTATACGAAGCAGACGGCACATTGATTGATGCGGCGTGGAACCGTGCCCCAACCGTTGGCTCTGGCCCGTTCGTGTTCAACGAATGGCAGGTGGGTAGCTTTATGCGCTTTGTGCGGAACGATAACTTCTACGATGCGCCCGCCAACCTCGACCAGGTGGTGATTCGCTTTGTCCCGGATGACGACGTTCTGCTGGCAACCCTGCTTAACGGCGAAGGTGACATCGCAACCTTTATCGCTTATTCCGACGTGCCCACGCTGGAAGCCGCCGGGCTGGAAATGCAAATTGTCGCTTCCGGCTATAACGAACAATTGGTGACCAACCTCCGCGAAGATTCCGCGCATCCGGGTATGCTTGATGTGCGTGTGCGCGAAGCCATCGCGCTAGCCACCGACCGCTTCGGCTTCACCGAGAACGTGTTGCTCGGCCTGACTTACCCCGCGCCCGGCTATTGGGAAGGCACACCGTTCGCCAGCCCCAACGTATCCGCGCCGCCGTATGACCCCGACGCCGCCCGCATCCTGCTGGACGAAGCCGGATGGATAGACAGCAACAACGACGGCACACGCGACAAAGACGGTGTAGAACTCGTCCTGCGTTATGTGTCCAACACACGCGGCATCCGCGTGGACGCCCAGGCCGTCTTCCAGCAACAATTGGCGGAAGTAGGCATTGGTGTGGAACTGGTGAACTACCCGTCGGACATCTTCTTCAACGGCTTTGCGGATGGCGGCCCGATTGCCTTGGGCGAATTCGACTTCGCGCAATGGTCACAAACAAGCTCCTTCCCCGACCCCAATACGACTGTTTTCCGTTGTGGGCAGATCCCATCGGAAGATAGCCCGGAAGGAAGCAACTATCGCGGCTATTGCAACCCGGAAGTTGAAGAACTCTTCGCCCTTTCCGAGCAAGAGACCGACTACGACGCCCGCGTTGCACTGTTCCACCAGATTGACGAACTCATCGCCGCCGACTATGTGTTCATCGGCGTATGGTACGATGCGGACTTGTGGGTGGTCAGTGGCCCGTTGGATAACGTCGCCGTGAATGGCGCGACGCCCTTCTGGAATGCCGCCGATTGGGTACGCAATTAACCCTTAACGCTTGCGGTATCGTGACATAGATAAACCCTGAAGGTTGTAGGGGGCGGCCTGTGGGTCGCCCCGCTAGATGTCACTCTAACCGGGTGGGGATGCCATCCCCGCCCCTACAGCTTCTCCATCATGTCCATGCCACCATGCCCCGCTTGCTTGTTTTTAATGTAAAGTTCACGACGTTTTTAGATGTCAGATAGCCCCTCTTATTGAGATTGTCGCGGCGGTCATGAACTTGATAGGCTTAAACTAAAATCTAATCACGAACATCTGATTACTTTTATACCCAAAATAAGCTATAAGAGGCCAGTCGCCCCATGTATAAATATATCATTCGGCGCATTTTACAGGCGATTCCCCTGTTTTTTATCATCAGCTTTGTGCTGTTCGTGTTGATGCAAAGCTCCGGCGACCCACTCGCCACAATGGGCGGACGTGTGCCTGCTCGTGCGGAAGACCGCGCCCGTTTACGTGAGGCACTGGGATTAAACGACCCCATCCTGCTACAGTACACCTATTGGCTGATTGGCAACGACTGGCGCATGATGGATACCAATGGCGATGGTGAACCGGACACACCCGGACGGCGTAAAGGCGTCCTGCGTGGCGACTTCGGCACATCCATCATCACCCGCCAGCCCGCAATGGAAGTCATCGGTGATCGCATACAGAATACGCTCCTGCTCACGCTCACCGCAGAAGTTATCATCATCGGGGGCGCGTTATTCATCGGCATCTTTTCCGCCGTGAGGCAGTATTCATTTTTAGACCATCTTTTTACAACCTTTTCGTTTGTGGTTTATTCAATACCGGTCTTTTTGCTCGGCATTATCTTTATTTATGTGTTTGCGGTGCAGTTTAAAGCGTGGGGCTTGCCCTATCTGCCGACGGCAGGCATGTATGACCCCACCACCTTCGGCCCGCCCAGCGTCGGGGAAGTCGCACGGCATATGATTCTGCCTGTGGCGACATTGGCATTCATCAGCATGGCCGGGTACAGCCGATACATTCGCTCCACCATGCTGGAGGTCATCAATTCGGACTACATCCGCACCGCCCGCGCCAAAGGCTTAAAAGAGCGCCGGACGTTGTTCGTCCATGCGTTCAAAAACGCGGCCTTGCCGTTGGTCACGCTTATCGGGCTGGATATTCCGTTGCTTATCGCGGGTGCGGTCGTCACGGAGACGATCTTTGCGTGGCCGGGCATGGGGCAGATGTTTATTAACCACCTCAACCGCTCCGATACAGCCGTCGTCATGGCCTTACTCATGATTATCACGGTGGCCGTCGTCACCGCCCAGTTGCTGATTGACATCATCTACACATGGCTAGACCCACGCATCCGCTATAGCTAAGGGGCTTAAAAATGACATCACAAGCATCAACACAAGGACAAGACACGCCCATCAGCCTCAGTACGGAAGCCAAAGCCGCGCCCAGCAACCGTAACCGTGCCGTGCATCGCTTTTTACGTCACCGGATGGCCGTCACCGGGACAGTGATCCTAGCCTGTATTATCCTGTTCGTCACCGTTGGCGCGTTCTTCTATACGGAACGCGACGCTAACTTTAACGATGTCGGACGCCGCCTACAGCCCCCATCGGCACAGCATCCCTTCGGCACGGATAACATCGGGCGGGACGTGTTCGCCCGTGCCATCTACGGCGGGCAGATTTCGCTCCTCATCGGCATGACCGCCGTCACGGTTTCCATCGGCATGGGCACATTATTCGGCGTGGTGGCCGGTTACTTCGGCGGATTTCTGGACGCCATCCTGATGCGCCTGACGGAAGCCATGTTAAGCATCCCGACTTTGTTATTATTGCTGGTGATGGCGAAATACTTCGCAGGCCGCATCCCCACCCAGCAGATATTAGGGCGTTCCTTTAGCGGGAGCGTCATCGTGATTATTGTCATCATCGGCGTCACAAGCTGGATGTCTTTAGCGCGACTCATCCGTGCCAACGTGTTATCTTTACGAGAAGCTGAATTCGTCACGGCGGCGCAGGCCATCGGCGCGACGAACTTCCACATCATCACACGTCACATCCTGCCAAATACTATGGCCCCGATTATCGTCGCCACAACGCTCGGCGTAGCCGGTGCGATCCTGTCGGAAGCCTACATCAGCTTTTTAGGCTTAGGCGTGCAACCCCCCACCGCCACATGGGGCAACATGCTGGAAAGCTCACGCGGGAATGTTGACCAGGAACCCTGGCTATGGTTCTTTCCGGGTCTGTTGCTCGTCCTCACCGTCATGAGCATCAATTTTGTGGGGGACGGCCTGCGCGACGCGCTCGACCCGCGCTCTAAAGATTAGCCATTTGACCCATTGACTTTAGGGGTACAATTGGGCGTAAACTAGGCCATATAAACGCGCATTTCGCGTGTTTGCGTTCACATCATAAAGTGAGTGTATTTATGGCACAGTACGACAACTTTTATAATCGTGCTTTTTACTACGACATCGTATTTAACCGTGATGTCAGCCCGGAGATTGATTTCATCCGCCAGGTATATACCCAGTACAACCACCGCACACCCGATTCCCTGCTGGATTTAGCGTGCGGCCCCGCCTACCATGCGCGCACGTTCGCCCGTGATGGCGGGCGCGCTATCGGGCTGGATTTACGCCAGGAAATGCTGGACTTTGCCGCAGAGCAAGCCGCGCACGAAGGGGTGACGGTGGAGCTTATCGCGGCGGATATGCGCTCTTTGCGGTTGGCACAGCCTGTGGATGTGGCGCTTAATGCCTTTGATGGCATCGACTGCCTGAACAGTAATGCGGACTTGCTCGCGCACTTTCGCGCCATTGCCGACTGCCTGACTTCCGGTGGCCTGTACGTGATTGATGTAACACATCCTTTTTTTACCACCTTCAGCCACTATACCCCCTTTCACTATCACGGGGAGCGCGACGGTGTAACAGTCGATATTCAATGGGCGACAAACCAGCCCTACGTTGACCCGCTAACCAACATCGCCCATACCCAGTTACAGATTCATGTCAACGATCATGGGCACGAATCCACCGTGACGGATACCGCCGATGAGCGCATCCTCACCCCGCAGGAGATTGTTCTGCTAGCGGAGCTATCCGGTGTGTTAAAGCCGGTCGCATGGTACGGTCAGTATGACATCAACTGCACCTTCAGCCCGGATGCAGACGAAAGCCCACGCATGATTGCTATTCTGCAAAAGCAATAACCCGCCCCTTGCCCCCACGCAACGAGAGCGCCGCCGGGCGCTCCCGTTTAGGTGATTCAGCCCATGCGTTCCCGGCGAACACACGTTACAATGGACGCTATAAATTAACCTGCTATCCACAATAACCGGAGGAAAAAAACGTGCGTAATTTAGCCATTATGTTGTTTGATGATGTCGAAGTGCTGGACTTCGCCGGGCCGTTCGAGGTCTTCGCTGTCACCCGTGACCATCAGGACGGCAAAACACCCCTGTTTAACGTCTACACCGTCGCGGAAGAACCCCGCCCGATTGTCGCCCGCAATGGGTTAAGCGTCAACGCGACTTACACGCTGGACGAATGTCCCAAGCCGGATATATTCCTTATTCCCGGCGGCAGTGGCACACGTCAGGCGATGGAGAACCCCGCGCTGATTGGCTGGATTACCGGGCAAGCACCGGACGCCCAACACATTCTTTCCGTCTGTACGGGTGCGCTGATGCTGGGCAAAGCCGGGTTGCTGGATGGACTCGCGGCGACCACCTACCACACCGCGTTTGACGAACTCGCCAAAGTCGCGCCCAATACCACGCTCCACCGCGATCGGCGTTATGTGGATAATGGGCGCATCATCACCTCTGCGGGCATCAGTGCGGGCATCGACATGGCACTGTATGTCGTGATGAAGCTACACGGCATAGAACAGGCACGGTGGACGGCACAACATATGGAATATCATTGGGACGAGTCAACTTCTTAGCGTTTTAATCCCCAATGTTAGGTTAAAATACTTCTGTATGTATCCTGCATCCATCACGCATTTGGCCGCAAAACCAGTAGAAGAGAGAACGCTATGGCGGATTTACCCAATTATTACGAGTTACTCGGCATCGAGCCGGGCGCGGATGAACTCCAGATTAAGACCCAGCTTCGCGCCCGCGCCAAAGAAATCGGCGACCCCAATTCACCGCTTGCCCGTCAGCTTAAAGAAGCCTACGAGATTTTGACCGACCCCCACAAGCGCAGTCGTTACGACGCGCACATCGTCCAGCAACGCGGGAGCGTGCCGCCGCAACGCAACGGGAATGGGACACAGTGGGAATACCTGACGCTGAAAAGTAGCCGTAACTACGGCACAACCAAATATTACATCAACGACGACCAGCAACGCGAACTCAAGAACGCTCGACTTGCCGACGTGATGAATATGATTGGCGAGCAAGGGTGGGAAATTGTCGGGATTTCCAGCGTGGGCGTAGAGCAAGTGTACGTGTTCAAACGAGCCGGACGTTAAGCGGATGGTACGCTTTAGACTGCTTTTGACGTTGGCGCTGTGCGTGCTATTCCTGGCGCTGACGATGATTTCCGCCGTGAACGGGCAGGCTCCCACACCCGACCCCATCGACTTAACCGGCACGGCGCTTGTCGCGGAAGTAACGCAGACTGCCGCCGTCGGGGGTTTTTCCGCCCAGAGCGCCCCATCCGGCGGGGGCACAGCCACCCCGCTTGCCGGGTTGTGCAATTCGCTCTCTTTTCGCATCCTGCCAGACGTTGCCGACGAAGTGCAAGCCGCCTTGATGCGTAATAACATCGTCCCGCACAGCGTCGAGGCCAGCGCCATAGAAGACACAACGGATTGCCTGACGTTTGACATCCGCGAAACAACCGTACAAATCATCATCAATGTGGATTTTGACGACATCAATGATGAAGCCGCGCTCGGTGGCCTGTTGCGCGAGTCGCTGAACACCGCCGCGCAGACCCGCTTAACCACCCTGCCAGATGTGCGACTCACCATCGGCTTTAGCGCAGGCACACAGCGCCGCTTGTTCGATTTACCGTTCAGCCCGGCGTTGCTGGCCTTTGCCGTGCGCTTGGGTGAGGACGACGCGCTGTTCATCGACGCTCTGACCGCCTATTCAGAACCGGACTAAGCCTTATGACCACCATACGCGCCGTCATCGCACAGGACAACGCCCCCACCCTGATAGACGACTATCCCGCCCCGCAACCCGGCGCGGAAGAAGTGCTGGTTAATGTCCACGCGACCGCGCTCAACCGGGCGGATTTGTTGCAGGTACGCGGGCAGTATCCGCCGCCGCCGGGCGCACCCGCTACACTGGGGCTGGAACTGGCCGGGCAGGTTATCGCAGTCGGCGCGGGTGTTACGCGCTGGCGCGTGGGCGATAACGTCATGGCGCTGGTGGCGGGCGGGGGCTATGCGGAACAGGCCGTTGTGCATCAGGCGCATTTGCTCCGCATCCCACACGGTATGGACTACACCGAAGCCGCCGCCATCCCGGAAGCCTTTTTGACCGCTTACAGCAACTTAATTGAACTTGGGCGGCTCATCGCGGGGGAGCGTGTACTCATCCATGCCGGAGCCAGTGGCGTCGGGCTGGCCGCCATCCAGATAGCCAAAGCACGCGGCGCGGTGGTCTTCACGACGGCCAGCGCGGGCAAACATGCCATCTGTAGCGCAAACGGCGCGGATATGTGCATTGACTATCAAGCGGAAAACTTCGCGGAGCGCATCCTGACGGAATATACCGACGGTATGCATCTGGTGATTGATTTCATCGGTGCGCCGTATTGGGCGGATAATGTGCGCGTGTTAAAGATGTGGGGGCGGCTGGTCTTTGTGGGGTTGATGGGCGGCGCACAAACAGAGGTCAACTTCGGCCAGATTATGGCGAAGCGCCTCACCATCACCGGGAGTACGCTCCGCAACCGCGCCCACCATCGCAAGACTGCGCTCATCGCGGCGTTCGCGGCGTGGGGATTGCCGCTACTGCAAGCCGGAATCCTAAAGCCTAATGTGTGGCGCATCATGGCGCTTGAGGAAGTCGCCAGCGCCCATGCGCTGATGGCGTCTAACCAGAATGCCGGGAAAATCGTGCTAAGTATTCGCTAGATTCAGTCGCTCGTCAGCTTCACAGTTCCGCACACGGCAAGCTGACGATAAACGCACAGCCCCCATATGGCTTGCTCTCCACGTTGATTTCGCCATGATGTTCAGCGACAACCATCCGCGCAATCGCCAGCCCCAACCCCAGCCCACCGCGCAGGCGAGAGCGCTCTCCGCGATAAAAACGCTCGAAGATACGCCCTAGCTCATGCTCCGGGACGCCTTCCCCATCATCCTGAATAGCAATAGACACGTTCGTATCCTCATCCTGGCTCCATGCCTTAATGTGAATGTGACTGTTAGCGTGTTGTGCCGCGTTTTGTACCAGTTCGTATAACGCTTTATACAACCAGAATTTATCGCCCGGGATGCTCGGAATCTGTTCGTCCAGTTCCAGCGTAAACGTCAGGCCGTCCACATAATTATCGCGGATGTCGTGGTGAATTTCGTGCAGAAGGCCAATCAAATCCACCGGCGCGAACGTCAACGCGATGCCGCTATCCAACCGCGACATCGTGAGCAATGCCTCCACCAGGCGGTCTAAAATCTCGACCTGCTCTTTGATAAGCGTCAGGTGTTGGTCGTTGCTCTCCGGGTCGTTGATGCGGCGCATCAGGTAAACGCTGGTGTTGATGGTTGCCAATGGCGTGCGAAAACCATGACTCGCATCGCGCACAAAGTCGGTTAATAGCTCCACGCGCTCCCGTTCGATTTCCAGCGCCAACCGTTGTTCTTCTGCCTTGTGGCGCTCTGTGATGTCGTGCAGGAGTCCTAGCACATAGCGCGGCATGGTCTCGTCGTAGGACATCACCTGATATTGCGCCGCGAACCAATGCCATACCCCCGCGCTACTCTTCATACGGTAGAGGAGTTCTTTGTAGGTGGTCGTGCCCTGTGCAAGATTTCTGTATTCTTCCGCAATCGTGCCGAAGTCATCCGCGTGGATGATGTCCTGAATCCGGATGATGTCGTGCCCGACAAAATCCGACACGGCATACCCTAAGATACGGCTGAAGGCCGGGTTAAGATACGTCAGTTGGTTAATGTTGATGTCGTGGATAAACAGAATACCCGGCATAATCTCCGTGATTTGCTCTACCAACGAGCGACTACTGCGGAGCGCATCCTGCGAATAAGCACTTTCTACCGCGATGGTGGCAAGCCGGGCGAAGCTCTCCAGAATATTCAGGTCTTTCTCTCCCAATTGGCGCTCCGGGCTTTGGAAGGCAACGCCCATTACGCCACACATCACGCCGTTGGCCTGCATCGGGAAGCACGCCAGCGTATGAATGCTGTCATGCTCCACATTCGCCAGCCGATGCGGATAGTTATTATAATCTGTGATAATTATTTTGCGTCCGGTGCTCCACACCTGCCCCGCCACGCCGGAGCCAATCTTCAGGCTGGCGTTGAGATACGGCATAAAAATCCCGAAGGAAGCGCGATGCTCTATTTCATCCGGCTGTGCGCCCTGTAGAAAGATGTAACCGCCATCCGCCTGCATGATGTGCGCGGCGCGGTGCAGGATGGTCTTTAGCATCTCGTTAAGGTCGGTATGCCGCAGGAAGGTTTCCAGTGTTTCGTGCAGGGTATCTAAGTAAATCGTGTTCTGGCGGCGCTCTAAATCCGCGATTCGTCGGCGTAGGCGCTCGTTTTCGGCCATCAGTTCGCTTGGGTCTTGTGACATCGTTGTGCGTTTCTACTAACCCGGAGGGAGGCGTTAAATCTGCTGGGAAAATGATTTTACACGTCACCTACATCAACCACAGCGAAACGTCTGGCAGGCAGGCCACCTGTAAGCGTCCCTCTTATTGTACATCGTTATAGGCTACAGCACATTACACGCACATTATAGTAAGCCCGGCTCATAGTCGATGAGGCTCTGCCGCCATGCGGATGGGATAGCCACCGTCTGGTTATGCACATAATCAAACGCCACCATTACCGTATGCCCGGTCGCCGCGATGCTTTCATCCGCCCGTGTGATGAGATGCGCCATCTCAAAACTCTTGTTCCCGATGCGGCTACAGCGCGTCCAGATGTTCACCGTGCCGTCATCCATCCGCAACGGGAGCTTGTACTCGCACGTTGCTTTAGCCAGGATGAGGCCGAACTCGCTGGTTTCACCCGTCCATAGCTTTAAATCACGGAAGTAATTCACGCGGGCTTGCTCAAAATAAGTCAGGTAAACGGCGTTATTCACATGGCCGAGTGTGTCCATGTCGTTGTAACGAATGGTCATGGGGGTAACATAGCGGTAATGTTCGGGGGCAATCGTCATCGGCTTACCTCATCAGTTGTCATGCGGTCGTGCCGATATTTTAGCACATCACTTTAGCCCGCGTTACTGCACTAAGGGCAGATGCACCGTGAAGACACTGCCCGCGCCCAGCGTACTTTCCACGCTAATTTCGCCGCGATGATCGTCAATGACAGCCTTAGCGATGGAAAGCCCCAGCCCCGTGCCTTCCTGTTCTTTGTGTTCGCTGGTGTTCACCCGGTAAAACTTCTGGAACAGGTTCGGCACATCCTCCGGTGGGATGCCCATGCCGTCATCTATCACGCGGATGGTGAGGTAATCATCGTAGGTTTCCACCTCGCATCGCACCTCGCCGCCTTCCAGCGTGTACTTGACCGCGTTAGAAACCAGATTGCTGAAGACTTGATGCAGGCGCATAGGCTCTGCGTCTAATGTGATATTTTTGTCCGGGAAGTCCAGCTTTAAGGTGATGTTTTTCTGCTTCGCCATCAGGCTATGCTCTTGCAGAACATCCTCCAAAATGCCGATTAGCCCAATCTTCTGGAACTCCCAGTGGATGCCCTCCTCAATCTGCGTTAAATCCAGCAGATTGGTCACAAGACGATACATTTTATCCGCACTTTTATAAATTTGTGTCGCCATCTCCAGCATTTGCTCATGCGGAAGCTCGACAGAATCCATCATCAGCGCGGCATAGCCCATCACAATATGGATGGGGTTCTTCAGGTCATGCGATACCGTGCGGATAAGGTGGTCTTTAAGGTCATTCAGTTGCAGGATTTGATGGCGCTGGTGTGCCAGCATCATCTGGCTATTAACCCGCGCCAGCACTTCTTCCACTTTAAACGGCTTGATGATGTAATCCACCGCGCCGGCTTCAAAGGCGCGTACTTTATCGCCCAGTTCGCTTAAGGCACTGATGAAGATAACCGGGATGTGTGCGGTGGCTTCTTGCGCTTTAATGCGCTGGCAGACCGCGAAGCCGTCCATCTTGGGCATATTAATATCCAACAGAACAAGGTCGGGCACGACTTCGTTCAAAAGCTCTAACGCTTTCAAGCCATCCTCCGCCAGCACGACCGTATAATCGTTGCGCGTCAGGATGCGGGACATAATCTCGCGGTTGGTGGGTAAATCGTCCACCACGAGGATGACCCCTTTCATCGGTTCGGTTTCTGCCATGCAGTCAAAGCCCTCTGTTCTACAATAATCCATGCTACGAAAACTTGAGATTACTAAAATCCCAAGCTGGGAATTAAGGGATTGTAAACATTCTACATTGTCTCACGAAATGACGTTGCGCGGGCTAGAATCGGCTTTGAGTATGGTTAGGCTTTGGTTTTATCTTATGGGGAAGTTTGGGGCATCCACCGGACACCCCAAACGAGTTTCTAGGGGGAAAATTACAGGTTGGTCACTGCGCCGTCGTCCGCTTGTTTGGCGAGCTTAGCGTACTTTGCCATCACACCACTTTGATAGTTAGGCATCGGCGCAATCCAAGCGGATTTACGCCGTGCAAACTCGTCATCATCAATTAAGACGTTAAGACTGCGTTTATTCACATCAACTTCAATCAGGTCGCCTTCTTCCAGCAGGCCAATCGGCCCGCCGACCATCGCCTCCGGCGCACAGTGACCAATCATCAGGCCGCGTGTGCCCCCGCTAAAGCGTCCATCGGTCAGCAACATCACATCCTGCCCTAAGCCTTGCCCGACGATTGCCGCCGTCACACTCAGCATCTCGCGCATTCCCGGCCCGCCCACTGGCCCTTCATAGCGCACAATGACCACATCGCCCGCTTTAATCTGGCCGGATTGTACCGCTTGCATCGCGGCTTCTTCCCGGTTGAAGATGCGCGCCGGGCCTTTGTGATACTGCGGTTCATCGCCCTTCAGCTTAACAACCGCGCCACGCGGGGCCAGGTTGCCTTTAAGCACCACCAGGCCGCCTGTCGGCTTAATGGCTTCGTCCAATGGCAAAATCACCCGTTGGCCGGGTGTCTCGGTGGCGGTGGCCGCCTCTTGTGCCAGCGTCTTACCAGTGACGGTCAGCGTATCCCCGCGCAGATAGCCGCCCTCAATCAACCGTTGCGCCAGTAAGCGGATGCCGCCCGCCTTGTACACATCCAGCGCGTTATACCGTCCCGTCGGCGTCATATCCGCTAAGATGGGTGTGCGTAGGCTAATGGCTTCAATATCTTCAATGGTGAAGTCAATCCCTGCTTCGCGGGCAAACGCCAATGTATGCAAAACAGCGTTGGTACTGCCACCCGTCCCGGCGGCCACAGCGATTGCATTCTCCAGCGCGTGCCGTGTGATGACCTGACTCGGCGTGATGTTCTGTTTGACGAGTTCAAGCAACATCGCGCCCGCGTTCATGGCAACGTCTTCTTTTTCCTCAGCGACGGCGGGCACATCGTTCATCCCCATCGGGCTGATGCCCATAATGGCCGCAATCGTGGACATCGTGTTCGCGGTGAACTGCCCCGCACACGCGCCCGGCCCAGGACACGCGACATCCTCAATCGCCTTTAGTTGCTCATCGCTGATTTTCCCTGCCGCATGTGCGCCAATCGCCTCGAACACATGCACAATGTTAATGTCTTTGTCGTTTTCCGTGTTGCCCTCTTTGTCCTTGAGTGGGTATTCCCCCGCCAGGCGTCCGGGCATGATTGTTCCGCCGTACAGCATCAAGGACGGGATGTTCAGCCGGATGAGCGCCATAATCGTACCGGGAATGGTTTTATCGCACGAGGAGAGCGCAATCACACCATCAAAGTAATTAGCCCGTGTCACGAGTTCGATGCTATCCGCGATCATCTCCCGGCTGATGAGCGACGCCTTCATGCCGTCTGTGCCCATCGTGATGCCATCGCTGATGCTGATGGTGTTAAACTCTAGCGGTGTGCCCCCCGCCCGCCGGATGCCTTCCTTTACTTTCGCCCCCAGTCGCCGCAGGTGGAAGTTGCACGGCCCCACTTCTGTCCACGTATTCGCCACCGCGATTAACGGTTTGGCGAGGTCTTCATCACTCAAGCCAATGCCCTTGAACATCGCGCGGGCGGCGGCGCGGTCATTCCCTTCTAAGAGCGTGCGGCTTCGTTGGTTAAGTTGGCGTAGTTGTTCGCGGATTTCTGGTGAATCACTCATTTTTGTTCCTCAAAGTCAAGTAGTTATTGTGGGGCTAAGTATGCCCCAACTTGCCGCAAGCCGCAACGAGTACAGGCGTGCCAGTATGCGCCGCTACCCGGCGTCACTGTTCATCGGCGCGGCGCAGATGGCCGGGCCTTCCGGCGGGTATGTCCACGTTTGCCGCAGACCTCCCAGCATCACCATGGATTGATATTCCGCATAAGTCCGAGTCAGCGCGTCGCAATCCCCTAATAATTCCGCAATCTCCCCTTGTAACCGCCAACAGTCCAGCGTGCGCTCGCGGATGGGGACTTCCTGCAAACTTTGGAGCATCGCGCATCGGTTCAGCGCGTTTTGGGCTTGGGAAAAATCGCCGCGCAGATAATGCTCCCGCCCCAGATGATACCAGCCGTCCGCCCATGTGGGGGCGCGTTCCGTCACTTGGGCGCAATAATCCAGCGCCGTATCGGACTCACGTAAGATAATCGACATTTCACACATGCGAAGCCGCGCTTTAACGTTCTCCGGGTCAAAGGCCAGAATACGGAAGTACGTCGCGGTCGCTGTGTCAAAGCTCCCGGCTTGGATGGCATAAACCGCCTTCTCGAACAATAGCGCCAGTAGCTTGTCGTTCTGCGCGATGGCCTGGTCGATGGCCTGCATCGCTTCGCGGGGCTGGCCTAAATCGCTTAAGCTCAGCGCAAGGGCACGGTAAGCATCAAGGTCGGTCATATCCGATAATACAGCTAAGGCTTCGCGCATGGCCTGCTGATGAATCCCGTTGCTCCCATAGGTCAGGGAGAGTGTCACACGGGCTAAGGTGTGGTTGGCGTTCTGGTTGAGTGCGCGTGTTGCAATGCGCGAAGCGTCTGCCGTGCGCCCATTGGCCTGCAACACAAACGCATGGGCGGCGATGATGTCGGCATTTGTCGGCATTCGCTCATAGGCTTCGGTCGTCAGCGTCAATGCGGATAGCCTGTCCGAAGCACGGTTGTAATCCGCATAACTTCGGTAGACCAGCGCCCGCGCCAAAAGCGTGAGTGCCGGAGCATTGGCGGCGGTCGGGTTAATGTGCCACAGCGTTTGCGCTTGGTCGATGGCGGCATCCAGGTTGCCCGTGCCAAACGCCCGCGCCGCACTTTGCATATTGGCACTGGGTTGGGGCATCTGCCGTTGGATTAGCCGTTCTTCCAGCCAATACCACGACAGCACAAACACCCCCATAAGTAAACTGAATCCAAGCGTAACCGGCAGGCAACTGGCCCGGCGGCGCTTCCGAAAGGACAGACGCGAACGGTTTCGATCAATCCGCATGATGGACTTTTCTTCGTTAGGACATCAAATTGTGATTGCTTAAATAGTAACCAATCTTGCCGGATTTCGCACATCTTCTTGGGCAGAATGACATGCAAAATCAGAAAGTCGTGTAGAATATTTTCATTGATGCCCAAACATAAATAGAATTAATACGTATATGGCTTATACAATATCCGACGAATTAGCTCATAAGCTGGCCGCAATCGCCCAAACGCGGAATGTGAGCGTGGAGCAATTGCTGGAAGATTTTACAGACGAGATGCTGGAATCCACGTCATTTTTAGCGGATTCTGATGTAGAAGATGAAAGCCAGTTTCAATCGGTAGTGCAAAGCCAACTGGAACTCATCTGCCGCTATACGCCAGATACCGTGCTGACGTTCGTCAACGATGCATACTGCCAGTTCTTCAACCAACGTGCGGAACAACTCATCGGCCATAGCTTTTTATCCTTGGCCGACAGCACAGAACATGCCAGCATCCACCAACGCATTAACGAGCTACTGGCCGACCCCAGCCCGGCGGTAAAGGATTACCGCGCCATCGGCCCGGACGGGCGGCATCGGTGGATTCAATGGATGGATTACGGCATCATGGAAGGCGACAAGTTGGTGATGATCCAGGCGGTCGGGCGCGATGTCACCCGGTTAAAGGACGCCCAGCGGCATCTTGCCTCGCAGGAACAGTATTACCGCATGTTGTTTGACCGCAATCCCTTGCCCATGTGGGTGTTTGATGGCGAGACATTGGCGTTTTTAGCCGTCAACGACGCCGCCATCATGAGTTACGGTTATACCCGCGATGAATTCCTGCATATGACCATTAAAGACATCCGCCCACCGGAGCATGTGCCGCGCCTGATGGACATGATTACAAAACCAGAACGCGGCTTAACCCACACCGACCAATGGCAACACCGCAAAAAGGACGGCACAATCATTGATGTGGATATTGTCGCGCATGATGTCGTCTTTAATGAACGTCCGGCGCGGCTGGTACTCGCCAACGACATCACCACCCGCCGCCAACTAGAGCAGGAACGCCTTTATGCCAATTCTCTCGCGGTTGAACTGGAAAAAGAGCGTGAGGTGATTGAGCTTAAAGAGCGTTTTGTCTCGATTGTATCGCACGAGTTCCGCACACCGCTTTCCGTCATCCTGTCATCGGTGGATATTGTGCGCCTGTATTTTGACCGTCTGACGCGGGAGCGCATCGCCGAAAAGCTGGACGGCATCGCCGACCAGGTTAAGCACATGGTCAACTTGTTGGACGATGTGCTGATGATTAGCCGCCACAACGCCCAGCGCGTCAGCTTTACGCCGGAATTACACGACATCATCAAGCTGTTAAACACTGCGATAGAGCACATCCGCATTGCGGATGCAGACCGTCACCGCTTCGTGCTCAACATCCAGCTAACAGACCCCATCATCCCCGCAGACAAACGCCTGCTAGACCACATCTTTTTAAACCTCATCGGCAACGCGGTTAAATATTCGCCGGTGGGGTCTTCCATCTTTATTGATGTGACAACGCACGACCAGCAGGTTTTGGTCAGCGTGCGTGATGAAGGCATCGGGATCCCATTAGAGGAACAAGCGCGGATGTTCGAGCCGTTTTATCGTGCCAAAAACGCAGGGGATGTTAGCGGCACGGGCTTAGGGTTATCCATCGTCAAGCAAAGTGTGGACGTACATCAGGGCCGGCTGACCTTTGAAAGCCAGCCGGGAGTCGGCTCTGTGTTTGTCGTGCATCTGCCGCGTCATTACAACGGGGATTAATCCGGCGTGGTTTGCAGGAACAGCGCCTTACGTTCGCCCGGCAGTGTCCAGTCGAACCCGCACGCCTTAAAGAAATCTTCGCTGGAAGTAATCGCCATCACCTCCAGGATGTTACGCTCCCGCGCAACCTGTATGCAGGCGGCCACCAATCCGCGCCCGACACCCTTCCCTTGCAAATTAGAGTCAACGGCCAGGCTTCGTAGTTCGGCTAATTTGTTGGAGTAAACTTCCAGCGCCGCACAGCCAACGATTGAACCAGCAATCTCCGCGATAAACAACGTATCAACCAGATGATCAAGCTCATCAAGCGTGCGCGGCAACAACTTCTGCTGTTCCACAAACGGCACAATGAATTGGGCGATACGGTCAATATCTGCGTGGGTTGCCTTGCGAATGGTGAAGTCGGTCTCGGTCATTTCGGTTTGTGTTAACCACCTTTAGCTATTTGTTGACGATTATTTTTAAGAGCATAGCAGTATAGCGGATTTGTCCCTGCCTGACGATGGATAAATTAGCA
>DAIMZF010000042.1:12699-24212 GCA_036734085.1 Aggregatilineales bacterium | reverse complement strand
TGAACGGGGTCAATCTCGCGGATGAGGTCGCGCATCTGGCGCACCCAATCGCGCCCGGCCTGCGCTGATTGTGGATAAGCGAATAAATCCGGCTCGTTGCCCAGATTCCACATCCAGATAGCGTCGTGGTCTTTGTAGGTGCTGACGACGGTACGAAGCAAAAGACGCGATGCGGCCAGTGCCTGGGGGTCGTGAAACATATTGCGGTAGGAACTGTTGACCACCTGCCCGGCACTGACCACCTGCCGGACATGGGGTGATGGCAACGGCGCGGATGAATCCAGCAACCAACCGGGCGACCAATTAGGGCCGCTCATGTGTCCGGTAAAAAAGGTGACATCCAGCTTGAGGCCGCGCTCGGCGGCGATGTCGCAGACCGTACCAAAGTCGCGCAGGCGCTCCGAAGAGACGGAATCCGGCGTGGGTTGCCAATCATCCCAGAGCAGAAAGAGACGGACGACGTTCATGCCGATACTGGCGATGATGTCGAACTCCTGACGGACTTCATTCGCATCGAAGTTCGACCACCAGTACATGGCTTTACGGCGCGGCCAATAGTTAACACCTAAGATAAACGGTTGAGTCATTTACTTTTCAACTCCTGTGACGACGACACCACGCATAAAGAAGCGTTGTGAGAGGAAGAAAACGACAACAGGCAGGGTTAAGCCCATCAGCGCGGTGGCCTGGATGAGATGTGGCCTAGAGCCGTATTGGAAGTTGAAGACCTGAATGCCGACGGACAGCACCTGTAAATCCGGCTTGCCGAGCAGATAAATCAAGGGGCCGAAGTAGTCGTTCCATGCAAAGACGAGATGGAACAGGGATACAGCAATAATCACCGGCCAAGACTGCGGAATGATAATGCTGACCAGCACACGCAAGGGACCTGCCCCGTCAATCATGGCGGCTTCGTCTAGCTCACGCGGGAGTGTGAGAAAGTACTGGCGGATGAGGAAGACGTTGTAGGCATTGGCGAAGAAGTGCGGGACGATCAACGGGAGCCACGTCCCTACCCAATCTATTCGCGCGAAAAAGGTATAGGTTGGGATGAGCGTCACCTGCGAAGGCAGGATGATCGTGCCGATGAGAATAAGAAAGAGAATCTTCTTGCCGGGTATGGGGAAGCGGGCAAACGCATAAGCGACGCAGATAGACGAAACGAGCGTGCCGATGATACCATAGACCGCAACAATCATGGTATTGCGGATGAGAAGCGGGAATTTTACTTCGCGCCAGGCTTCGCCAAAATTGCCCCACCGGGGCGAGAACACCTCCACTGATGACAGGGTACGCCAGGAGCCTTGCCACTGGATGAGACCTGCTTCCGGGTCATCCGGGTCGATGAATTCGCTGGACTGGCGTCCGGGATTGATTAAAGCTAATGCACGTGTGCCGTCCTCAAAAGGGACACTAAACACATCATATTCGCGGCCTTCGTAGGTATACTTCAGGACATCTACGGGGAGGATTGAACCGCGTGCGCTGGCGACAATCTGATCACGGTCTTTGATGGAGGTGAGCATGGAATAGGTAAAAGGCATTAAAAAGGCCGTGAGCAACACCAGCGTGAACATGGTAATCATCGCGGATGTGCCGAAGATGCCTAGTTGTTTAGCATACCAAGTTGACGTTAACTCGTGGCGCATTGTTTTTACAGACATTAGAATTCATCCCCCCCAGCGGAGTAATACACCCAATACCGTGCGCTGAGGAATAGCGCGACTGTGGCAACAAAAGCAATGGCAAACAGGAGCCAAGCCATCGCGGATGCGTAGCCCATCTCCTTGAATACAAAGGCATTTTTGTACAAATGGATGTTAAAGAACATGGTCGCATTGCCGGGACGCCCTGTGCCTTGTGAGAGGATGTAGGGAATCTCGAAGTAGCGGAACAGGCCAATGACGGACAAGACCAAGTTATAGAAGATAATGGGGGAAATCATGGGTAAGGTGATGTGACGGAAGCGCCGCGTGGGGCCAGCACCATCCACAGTCGCCGCTTCGTATAATTCCGTTGGGACGCCCTGCATGGTGGCAAGTGTGATGAGAAAGGCATTACCGACACCCCACAGGCCGATAATGTTGAGTGCGGGATAAATCCAGACAGTATCGTTAAGCCAGTTGGGGCCACGCAAGCCGATTTCCGCAAGGATGCGGTTAATCCAGCCGGATTCACTGTTGAGCATCCCCTGCCAGATATAGACGCCGGAAATGACGGGCACCATGTAGGGCATGTAGAACAAGGTGCGGAAGATGGACTTGCCCCACAGATATTTTGAGTTTAATAAAGCCGCCAAAAAGATGGGTAGAACGATAGACAGTGGAATTGCAATGAGCGCAAAGCGGAAGGTAGCCAACAGCGAGACACCGATGAGCGGGTCTTGATAAAACAGTCGATGGTAGTTATCCAGACCAACCCAAGAGATTTGCTCGGCATTATTCAGGTTGTAGTCCGTAAAAGAGAGCGCTAAGGAAGCAATGACGGGAAACAACGTGAAGATGAAAAAGCCGACAATCCAGGGGGATAGGAAGATAATGCCCCAAAATTGGCGAATGCGGTGAAGGCTGTAAGGTTTAGCAACTTGCTCAGCACTAGGGTTGCCTAGCTTTAAGCTATTATCTACTGAGTCCATAAAAAGCTCTCTTAACTTGTTCATCCATAGGGGCGGCAGAACCGCCCCTGATGTTATGAGTTACTGTAAACGGTATGGGCTAATTAACTCGCCTGGTCGAACAGAACTTGCAAGTCGGTCACGAAACGGTCAATTTCCGCTTCGATGTCCAGATCGGGTGTGCTGTTGAGCAGTGTACTCAGCTGGGTGATACGGTCACGTCCACGCAGGTAGTTGGGGAACCATTCTTCGTGGCTGGGGGTATCGGGATAGAGCAAGCCTTCGCGGGCGACATTCCAATTGACGCCTTGCGGGTAGGTTTCGTCTAAGCCAGCGAAGAAGGCTTCCTGATCTTCTACACGGGCAGGCATACCCCCATAGACGGCTAGGAGGTCGAGGGCGGCGGGGCCAACAAGGTAAGCCAAGACTTCAAAGGCTTCTTCCGGGTTTTGTGTGTCGCCATAGATACGGAAGGTATCCGCATGGAGACGCACGGTAGGGACGCCATTGTGTGATGGCACGGGAGCCATGTTCCAGTCTTCACCCTCTAAACAGCAGGTGTACCACAGGTGAGATTGTGCCATTGCCAGATTGCCGGAGTTGAACGGATTGCCTGCACCGAGTAAGTCACTGCCTTGCTGGGCGGCGTTGGGGATGAAGTTGTCTAACCACATGCCGTTATACCACCACTCAAAGCCAGTACGCCATTCTTCGGAGACATAGGCTTCACCTGTTTCGGGATCCCACAGGCGGTCTGCGCCCCACATAATGGGGATTTGACGGCCATCGCCGTACCATTGGAAGTCGAAACCCCACTGAATGATGTTTTCCGGGTCGAAGCCTTCCATCGTGGCGTCGTTGCCGTTGGCATCAACCGTCAAGATCATGGCGACTTCGCGCAGGACATCAACGCTCCACTCAACTTCTGTACCATCTTCCCAAACATACGGCTCGCCATAAGCAGACGGCGGGTAGTTGAGGCCGGCTTCATCAAACAAAGCTGGGCGATAGAAAATCATGGAGGGGAATGTGCCTAAGGGCAACCCGGTGAGACCGTTTTCTGTGCGGTAGAAATCCACTGCGGCTTCCGGCCATTGGGATAGATCGTAACCTGTGGCTTCGACAATCGGAGCAATATCCAGCCAGGCATCCCCGAAGGCGTTCGCGCCGTCATTGCCAACAGGCCCGATGATGTCCGGAGCGTTGCCAGCGGCAACTAAGGTGCTGAGGGTGTCGTAGGCAACGGTGTTTTCTACCACGATGATTTCCAGAATGATGTCACTCTGGCTATTGTTGAAGTCCTCGACAACCGCGCGTTGAACTTCTTGTTGTTCCGGTTGTGCGCCAGTGCCCAAGCCGATATACCAAACGATGCGAACGGGGCTTTGGGCGGCAGATGGGACAATGTTCATGAGCATGAACAGGAGACATAAGCCTAATGCAGAGAGTTTTCTCATGATTGTTTCCTTTCAAAAATCTTTGTAAATAAACGAGTGTTCGTTCAGTCTTAAATCACTTAGTTGGATAGTTTTGACTAAGTATCTGATGAATAGCTCCTCCTTCTTACGCTCATATGCCAAACAATCCATTATGATAAGAAGCGACCTGACCACCATGCGCTGGTAACGATACGGTGGAAAGAGTCTTCTACGGGTGCAACCTCTTTATCGACCCTACTTACGACAGAGGAGTCGTTTAAAGACGTGTTGCGCCCCCTTTTTGAATTTGGTAACAGTGACTTAGCACTGACAAACCCCACATTTTTGAAACCGGTTTCAGGATTTTAGAATAAGTTGACATTGGTCATGCCTGAAACCTGGTTGACTGCCCTATCGTATTTGTGCCGCGCCACAACTGGCGCGAACGACGAGCTTACAAGGTAACACCACTTGTTCTGGTGATTGAACTTTATGTTTGCTGTTGATGATATTTAAGAGCATCTCGACGGACATTCTGCCGAGTAATTCCACTGGTTGATGCACGGTGGTTAAGGGTGGATGTGCTTGTGCGGCAGGCGGTAAATCATCAAAGCCGATAACGGCGATGTCCTCCGGGACGCGCAACCCTGCTTCCTGCAATGCCCGTAAGCTACCGAGCGCCATTGTATCCGACGCGATAAAGACAGCCGTAGGATGGGCGGGGAGCAAGCATTTCATCATCTCGTAGCCACTATCCAGTGTGTAATCGCCAAAGGCGACGAGAGAGTCATCAAAGGGGATGTCGTTTTCCTGTAGTACCTGACGATAAGCAAGAAAACGGTCATCGCCGGCTGGATTTTGACGCGATGCAATGGTGGCGATACGGCGATGGCCGAGCTTGATGAAATGCTCCATAGCGGCGCGTGCGCCGTTGAGGTTGTCTGTGTCGATATACGGAATATCGTGCTCTGTATCTGGCCGACCGATGAGTACAAAGGGTAATTGATGGTCGATAAGTTGGGGGATGAAAGGATCGGTGGTGCGGTCGAGCGTCACACGGTCGGTTGTGAGGATGAGGCCATCCAGCAAGCCAGTTGACGTGATGCTTTTGATGGTATCATGCCCTTCTTTTTCCGAATGGAAAATGAAAAGCGCGAGGGTGAGCTTGTTATTATTGGAGACTTGAGAGATGCCATTGGTCAAGACAGGGAAGTAAGGGTCTGTGAAGATGGCTTTTGTGCCTTTGGGGATGACGAGGCCAATGATATATGACCTATCGGACGCCAATAAGCGCGCAACGTTATTCGGTTGGAAGCCTGTTTCCGTGATGACGGCCTGCACTTGCTCCCGCAATTGGGGGCGAATGTGCGGATACCCATTGATAACGCGGGATACCGTCGCTTTAGAAACACCAGCGAGTTCGGCTATTTTGGCAATCGTAAGTTTTTTCATTAAAAGGCACTATAAATGGACAGTAATTTAAAATTTATGTTTTGTTGAAAGCGGTTTCTGAAACCGCTTTCAAGTAATTTAACCTGATGCTCATAATTTGTCAAGCAATTGGTAAAAAGTCATGACATTTTAGTGATGGAGGCTTATAAAGACCGTAACCAGTCAAGTGTGTGCTGAAAAGCGGTTTGCTCATCCACGATGGGTTCGTAGCCAAAATCGCGGTGTGCTTTGGCGGAATTGAACCAAAAATCGTGGCAGAGGGAGGCAACAGAATAGCGGGTTAGCACAATATCCGCGTTTTTGTGCGTGGGACGCAGACGCCAGCGTACTTCCAGCAAGTGAGCGGCAAAGCCTGCTAACCATTGGGGGATGACCTGCGTAGGCGCAGGAAAGCCGAGCGCCTGCATAAAGGGGGTTGTGAAATCAAAGAAGTTTTTGGGGGGATGGTCTGTGATGAAATACGCCTGCCCTGCCACGGGGGAGTCTGGTATGAGGGATTGGGCGGCAAGGTAATGGGCATGGGCGGCGTTTTGTGCATAGACATGGTTAAAGCGTGAAGCACCGTTGCCGATGCGGGCGAGTCTTCCGGTTTTGGCCTGAGCAAGAAGCGCGGGAAAACGATGTTTGTCGCCTGCGCCGTAGATGCCCGCAGTCCGTAAAGCGCAGGTTAGCAGGTTATCCTTAGCATTAGCGGCAAGCACGGCTTGCTCCGCGAGGGTTTTTGTCTCGCCATAATAATCAAGATGTTTGGTGGCGTAAGGTAGCGTTTCGTCGCCGTTGGTGATGGGCTGGCCGGAAAAGACAACATCAATGGAACTGGTATACACCAGACGCGAAACACCTTGCAAACGACACGCCTCTATCATGTGCTGTGTGCCGAGTACGTTGATGTCGTATATATGGCGCGGCTTGCCTAAACCTACATAGACCATCGACGCAATGTGAAAGACTACATCCACGCCCTGACAGGCTTTTTGTACAGCTTGTGCATCGCGTAAATCACCTGTGATGCTCTCGACCTGCGGATGGTCGAAAGGGGTTAAATCAAAGGTACGGACGCGCTCATCGCGTGCAAGTAAATAAGCCACCATCGCCTGCCCTAGCAGGCCATTTGCTCCTGTGACGAGATATATCATCAGACACCTTTAACGGGGTTGCTTCCATATAAAAGAACAGAGTGTACACTACCAACCGCAGAGCGCGCAAAATGAGCGCGCAAAAAGGGCGTGCAAAAACAGTGCAAGAATAAATAAAGCCCCTGTTAAAAGACGGTTGGTATGGGATAAAATTATAATTTTAATCATCAAATATTTGTTTGACTTTGTTTTGTAAATAAAAAGTGATGTGGCAATATGGGCGAAGACAAAAATCCGCTAGAGACTAAGTTGTTTGTGCGCGTGGGGCTGGCGGGGCTGGCGCTTTCCTTTGTAGGGATAGGATTATTTGTGCTGGTCTGGAATGTGCTAGGCCAAGCGGGAGTAGCGGACTTCCCGCGATTATTCGCGTCTATTTGCATCCCGCCCGCAGGGATTGCGTGCGTGATGGGTGTGTATCTGCTTATCTTCCGCCCTTATAACTCATCATCATAATGTACTGGCCGTCCTCAGGTGTGAGCGTTTATCCGCAAGTTGCGGTAAACTATACTACAATCAAGATCACCAATAAAAAGATGCGCTTTGTGTTCGCATGATCATATATCCTGATTTCATAAAATCCGGGCAAGGCCCACGCCTTGCATTTTTAGACAAAGCCGATGCGAAAGTTATCGCAGAGACTTTGATTGCGTTTGCCAATACTGAAGGCGGCACGGTCATCATCGGGCTGACACAAGACGGCAAAATATCCGCTAAGCAAGTGGATGGCGCGGGGCTGGAAGGTGTGCTGCGGGAAGCCGAAGCCCTGTGCAACCCGCCCGTTGTGACGGGCAATTGGGAGGAAATCCGGCTAGAGGAGCGTGAAACGGCGGCGACGGGAGTGGCGGAAGCGGCGAAAGCATCCACCGGGACGCAGACGGCAGAGGCACAGCCGAAGCAAATCACGCTGATGGTGGATGAAGAAAACCCGGCGCAAACAACAGAAAAAGCAAAAAATCCCCTGCCCCAACAAGATGCTGAGGACGGCGCATCGCCCGCTAAACGGCTGGTGAATGTGGTGTATGCGTTGCGGATACCGCGCAGTGTGGAATTGCACGCGCTGACAGACGGGCGGGTACTCATCCGCAGTGGGGCAAAAAACCGCCCGCTTGGTGGGCAGGAAATTCTACGGTTAGCCAGCACAAAAACCACCGGCGATTATGAATCCGAAGTTGTGCCGGGCGTGAGCCGGGCAGACTTTAGCGAGCGGATGATTGATGAATATTTATCCAAGCGGGCAGAACGCACCAAGCGCCCGTATGGGGGAAACCTGGACGAACTCCTGCGGGAGATTGGGGCTATCAGCGATGATGGCAACCCGACAATAAGCGGGGTTTTGCTATTCTGTGAGTATCCGCAACAATGGATTCCACAATCAAGCGTGGTGTTTGCCAAGTTCATCGGCAAGACGCCGCGTGGGGATAGCGGGCTAGCAGGATACACACGGCGGGAGGAGCTTACAGGGCCATTACCGCGCCTTATCGAAGGGGCGTGGAACTTCATCTGGAGTGAGATGGCGGTGAGCGCGGTGGTGAACGGGCTGGAACGAGAAGAACGTTACGAGTATCCACAATTCGCGGTACGTGAGGCTATCGTCAACGCGATTTGCCACCGGGACTACAGGCTGAAGGGGCGGCGGACGGAAATCCGTATGTATGGGGACAGGCTGGAAGTCATCTCTCCGGGCGGGTTGCCGGGCTTCATCACGGTGGAGAACATCAAGGATGAACACTTCAGCCGGAATCCGCGCGTCGTCAACGGGTTGTTCCAATGGGGGTATATCGAGGAATTGGGGCTAGGGATTGACCGGATGATGGAGGTGATGAAGCAGGCGGGACAACAACCGCCCTACTTCGACGCACGCCCGTACAGCTTCGCGGTGACATTATATAACGAACGAGAGAAGCCTTCCCCGCCGGACTGGGTACGGAACACGAACTACCGGCAGGCACGCGCCTTGCAGTACATCCGGGATAACGGCTCAATTACGAATCGGGAGTACCGGCAACTGTGCGAGGGGGTATCCGCAGAGACATTACGGCTAGACCTTGTGGATATGGTGGAAAAAGGTATTCTAGTCAAGGTTGGCTCTAAAAAAGGCACTCATTACATTTTGAAATAGCCCGCAGAGGAAGGCGCAGGAATGGACGTGCTTTTACAAACCATCGTCGTTGGTGTCATGGTCATCTATGGCCTAACGTTTATTTATGCAGGCTTGCGCTACAAATTAACAGGAGTCCGGCTGGCATGGCTGGGTGTACTGGCATTGCTGGCGGCATTGGCTAACGGAACGTACCTGTTGGATGAAGATTTTGCTGTGGGTAACATCGGGCGGGGGGCGTTGCTCATCAGCCTAAACATCGGGCTGATGGGCGTGGCGGGTGCATTGGCGCTGTCTAACATCACGCCACCGCGCAGACGCCAAAGCCGGATGATTGTGTGGAGTGTGGGCGTGGGGGTGTGGCTGGTCGGATTCCTGGTGGCGGTGCTGGTGACACCGGACGCCATCGCAGGAAGCCCGGAATGGCTCATCCGGTCATTTACGGCGATAGATGCCTCTGTATGGGTGGTCATCGTGGGGTATGTGGCGGCAACGCTGGTGATGACCGTGTACAACTTCTGGCGGTTTTACCGTGCGGGGTTGCCGGAAATCGCTAACCGGACGTTGTTCTGGATTGTGATTATCGGGCTGTTGTTCTTCAGTGTGTTTATCAGCAGTAGCGGGACGCTGGTTGTCGCGGTGCTGACGATGCCATTGACGGCAGTCACAATCGTGGGCATGGCTTACGCGATGCGCTACCATCATGTGTTTGATGTGCGGCTGACTATCTCATACTCATTGCGGGTGCTGGTCTCTATTCTGCTGGGAGCGGGGATGACGGCGACGGCGCTTCTGCTGGCGCTGAACGCCGAACCACAAGACGACGCGGAACGCTTTACGCTGGTGGTGGTGCTGGCAAGTGCTATCGCGGTGGTGTATGTGGTCATCCGCCAATTGATTGAGACTGTTCTGCGGTGGCTGGCAAGCCGCACCACCCAAGATACGGCTTACATCACACGGGAGTACAGCCAACTGGTAAGCGAAGTGGTGGAACTGGACGCGCTTGTGCCGTCATCCACAGCGACGATGAACCGACTACTGGCGGTGAAAAGCAGTTGTATTGTGTTGTTGAGCCAGACATCCGAAGTGGCGATTGACTTTTTGGTGATGCACCCGGATAGCCCAACAGACAAACGGCGGGGGCGGCTCGCAGTCAGTAGCCCGTTGTATATGACATTGGCAAAACAACGCACCCCACTCCTGCAATTTGATATTGAATTTGATCCGCAATATGCAGAAATCCCGGCGAATGAGCGCGACTTCTTCCGCAGTTTGGGCATGAGTGCCTACGCGCCTATCACGCTGGATTACACGATGACGGGCATCCTGGCGGTGGGGCCAAAGCTGAATGACACAGCTTATTACAGCAGTGACCTGGAACTGCTGGCGACATTGGCACAACAGACCGGAATCGCGTTACGGAATGCGCGGCTGTTGGAGGACTTACAGCATCTTAATAAGAGTATGCGTAACCTGAACCAAAAGTTGAAATCCAGCAATGAGCAATTAAGCCGGATGGACTCGGTAAAATCCGACTTTGTGACGATTGCCAGCCACGAACTACGGACACCGTTGGCACAGATACGCGGCTATACGGATATTATGGACGCGCTGAACGAACAAGGGATGCTAGACCCTGACCAGACGAATAACATCATCGGCAATCTGCGTAAAGCAACGGAACGTATGGAAGAGCTTATCTCCGCGATGCTGGATGTGAGCCAACTGGACATCGAAGCGATGGACTTACGGTTCGCGCAGACCTCTATTGAGAGCCTGGTGAAGATGGCGATTGAACCCCTGACGGACGCCATCCGCCAACGGAAACTGACGCTTTCCGCACGGGGTTTGCGGGGATTGCCCAACGTACAAGCAGACTTGCAACGGCTGGTGCAAGCCTTCCGCAATGTGATTGTGAACTCGATTAAGTTCACGCCGGATGGTGGGAAAATTGATATTATGGCGTCTTTGGAGCAAGCTAAGAGCGAAGATGACGTTGACCACATCCTGATTCAAATCCGTGATACGGGGGTGGGGATTGACCGCGCCAACCTTGAGATGATCTTCAAGAAGTTCTTCCGGGCTTATGACCCGTCGCTACATTCTACGGGGTCGTATAAGTTCCTGGGTGCGGGGCCGGGCCTGGGGCTGACGATTACGCGGGGAGTCATTGAGGGGCACGGCGGGAGAATCTGGGCAGAAAGCCCGGGCCATGATATGGAGGCATTCCCGGGTGCGACGTTTAATATCGTGCTACCCGTCAGCACACCGGAAGGCGCACGGCGCGTGCTGACCTTTGAAGGGACAACGGCGAATGATGTTATCGGGCGGACGCCGGAGATGCAGAAAAATACATCCATGCGGAAGCCAGAACGCGCAGGCGATACGGACAAGCTGAAGCCTCAACCGACTGAAGAAAGCGTGTAGCAGTAAGATTTGCCGCGTTGACCAACCTGCTGAATGACAGACATGCGGCGCAGGCAGTAGGCCATCTTTTGGGCGATGGCGCGGGGTTGCTTAAGCGCGGATGCTAAATCCGCAGTTGTGAAGGCAGGCGGCAAAGCAGGCGGCGGCGGTAACAAAGTGGCGAAATCCGCCGTCGTGCGAAAGTTATAGGTTTGCTCCACACTGAGCAGGCGGCGGTCATGGATGCTTAGTCCGCGTCGTCGCCAACTGCCCTGCCCGTCATCACGGCGAATTTCCTCATCGTGTATCATCAGCACACAGACCGATAAATGAGGATGATTGAGTAGTTCATCCGGGAGATAGACCAACTCTTTAAAGATGTGGGTGAT
>DAIMZF010000042.1:0-12599 GCA_036734085.1 Aggregatilineales bacterium | reverse complement strand
CGTGGGCAATAGCCCGGTGAGCTTGGCTTTCATCGCGCCGAAGTTGCGCGTTTGTACTTCCAGCACATGGTCGCCGCGCAGAATATCCACAATGTAGCCACCGACAGGGGCTTCGAGCAGGTCATCCGGCTGGGCAAGGTGGCGCTTGAGCGCAAGATGGAGCGAAGTCTCGCGGTACTGGTTAATTGCCACAAAGCACCTGTTGGGCGTCCAGCGTGTGCCCCATGAGGGTTGAGGCAACAGACAGGAACGCCTGACAATCGCCACTGGTAAAATATTGATGCGTTGGTGGTTGGGACAAGGCAGACGATGACAGGTCAGATGGGGGTAAGACACGCATCACCTGACGGGCAACTGCGGGGCCGGGGTCTACAAGGGCGGCACGATCCCCTGCTATGGCGAGGATGTGTGCGGCTAAAAACGGGAAATGGGTGCAGGCCAGTACAATCTGGTCAGCGCCAGCAGTGAGCATCGGCTGGAGGTAGTGTTCGGTCATGCGGAAGGCGGCGGTAGAGTCTGCTTTGCCCTGCTCTACCAAGAGGACTAGCTCCGGTGCAATTTGGGTGATAACCTGCACATCACGGGCAAATCGTTGTAGCACACGGCGGTACAGCAAACCGTCGGCGGTGGCCTGCGTGGTTAATACGCCGATGATGCCGCTTTGTGTATTGGTGACGGCAGGTTTGACGGCAGGCTCTACGCCGACAAATATTTTGTGGGGGTAACGCTGGCGGAGGGCGTGAAGGCTGGCGGCACTGGCGGCATGACAGGCCAAGACAATCACATCCGCGCCGCATGACCACAAAAAACGGGTGATGTCGTCTATGAAGTGGTCAATCTGGACATGGGGACGGGGGCCATAGGGGACATGCCCTTGATCCGCATAGTAGAGGGTGGCGCATCCGGGCAGGCGTTGGTGAATTTGCCGCAGGACGGAAAGACCGCCAACGCCGGAATCAATCACGCCGATTTTAGGCATGGCGGGCGGATGTCGTAGCGGCGGTGGCAGAAGCCTGTACGAAGGCACGGAACAGTCCACGCATGGATTCGTCGTCGCTGACCATATCCTCTGGATGCCATTGGACGGTGAGCGCGAAGGGATGCTCCGGGATTTCGGTGGCTTCGATGATGCCATCGGGCGCATATGCGGTTACTCTGAGGCGGGGGGCGACGGCTTCCACCGATTGATGATGGAGACTGTTAACAGCGATTTGAGTCGTGCTGAGGACTTTCGCCAGCAGGCTATCCGGCGCGACGGCGACATCGTGCAGGCGGAGATTGCGCGGTTGACCTGCGAAAATATCGTGCTGTAAATCCGTTTTTAGCTGTGAGGGGATGTCCTGAACAAGCGTGCCGCCAAGCGCAACATTAAAGACCTGATGCCCACGACAAATACCGAACACTGGCAAACTTTCATCTACCGCCCAACGTGCCAGAGTCATCTCCGTATCGTCGCGCTCGCGGTCGATGTATTTGGTCTGTGGATGGGGTGAAGCCGAATAGATGGCGGGGTCTACGTCACCGCCGCCGGGTAGCAACAAACCATCCAGACGTTCGTAGAGGGCACGAAGCGTATGTGGTTGAAGGGTACAGGGCACAAGTACCGGGATTCCTCCGGCTTGCTCGATAGCGTGGGTGTTCGCCTCGTAAGCACGGAGGAATCGCCAGTGGGTGCTGGTATCTATGTTAACAGCCGTTGTGATGCCGATAAGCGGGCGATACACGGCTTGCTATCTCCGCTCCTTGAGACGGGCGGACTTACCGCGCAGGTTACGCAGGTAGTACAGTTGTGCGCGCCGGACTTTGGAGCGACGGGTGATTTCGATTTTTTCCACACGGGGACTCTTCATGAGGAAGGTACGCTCCACGCCGACGCTATGGCTGGCGATACGGCGCACGGTGAACGATTCATCGTTGCCGCCGCCACTATGACGGATGACAACCCCTTGAAAGACCTGGATACGTTCTTTGTTGCCTTCGACGATACGAACGTGGACACGGACGGTATCGCCAACACTTACTTCCGGGAAGCCACGATTTTCGGCTTCAAACAACTTTATGATTTCCTGACTCATCAGGTAAGCCTCCTAAAAAAATACGCCCAGAGGCACAGGATTTGTGCATACTGGCGCATCGTAAGTTTATGGAAATAGCAGTCCCGAATTATAACAGTGGCGGTAGCGTCTCACAAGGGCGGTGAGTCTCACAAGGGTTGTGAGTCTCATAAGGGCGGCGTGGCTGTTTCGGCTAGCTAGCTAGCGGCCACTTAGCTAGCGACCAAGCAAACGAGCAACATACAACAGACCGATGATGGTTTTGCCATCTATGATCGTGCCATCCATAGCGGCGGCCAGCGCGTCGTTGAGGGGCATCTTCACCACATCAATAAATTCGTCTTCATCTGGTGGCAAGGCGGAGGGGGTCAACGTTTGTGCAAGAAACAAATGGATGTATTCCGTTGTGTAGCCGGGCGCGACGTAAAAGCCGCCGAGTGATTGCAACTGGCCGGGCTTGAGATGTGCTTCTTCCTGGAGTTCTCGTTCCGCACAAGCGGCGGGGTCTTCGTCCGGTTCCAGAGTCCCGGCGGGAAGCTCCAGCAGGGATTGACCAGCGGCGGTGCGAAACTGACGGACAAGATAGACATTATCCTGCTCATCAAGGGGGACGATGGCGACTGCGCCGGGATGTGAGACAACTTCCCGGCGGGCAGGCTGACCATTGGGCAGGGTCACGCTCAGGACATCGAACGTGACCACTTTGCCGGTATAGATTCTTTCGCGCTTATCCACAGTCTCGGTCATTTAGTTGGCCGGGATGACGATTTCTGTGGTCATTACAATCAGGTTAGGGTTGGTGATGGACGGATTGAGCGCGACAATATCGTTGACGGTCACGCCGTAGCGGAGCGCAATCTGGAAGAGGGTTTCGCCCTGTTGGACGATGTGACGTGTGCCGGAAGCAGGCGGCACGGACGAAGTACCTACCCCACCCTCACCGGGCGGAATGGTGGTGGCCGGTGGTCTGACGCCGGTTGTGCCACAGTTGGGAATGGTGAGGCGTTGGCCGATGACGATAAGCTGGATGTTCTGTATGCCACTGGCTACCGCAATTTCATTGACGGTGACGCCGTAGAGTAGCGACAGGCGGAACAGGTTTTCGCCCGCGCGGACTTCGTGAACACAATCACCGCCGAATGTAACAGGCTGGGTGGGCGTGGGGAAAGGCGTTGATGTTTCCAGCGCGAAGATGTCTTCGGTGGGCGTGAGCGTGGGTAGCTCCAATGCTGGGCCAAGCGCCGTCGCGGTGAGTGTTTCTACTTCGTAAGTGGCTTCCAGAACAAACTGGGTAGCGGTGGCGAATAGCGGGTCGAGCGTGGGTACTTCCTGCTCAAATTCCAATTCCTGCTCCTGAAAGCCGACAATGCCTTCGTCTTCAAGGAATGGTTCACCCTGTTGAGCAAAAGCCTCTAATTCGCTCTCGGTAAACACCTCTAGTTCACTTTCAGTAAAGGGGGGTTGCGCCATCGCAACTTCCGCCGGAGTGGGTGAAAATGGCGACGGGGTATCCGTCGGCTCTGGCGTGGCGGTGATGATTACTTCAACAATGGTGGTTACTTCGATTTCAACTTCCTGCGTGACGACGACTGCCGGCCCGGAGGTTGTTGATGGTAGTGGAAGGGGTGTTTCTGTGCTACGGTCTAGCCCTTGTACCTGCACAAAATCCGCACTACTAGCAGATTGGTAGCAGGCGGTCAGCACAAAAATGAGCATAACCGAAAAAACCCCATATAGCCGAATGTGTGTCCTCATGCCATAATCTCCTCGAATGTCGAGTCACATCCACAATTATACTCAGAAACAGTCAAATCACCATGTTTTAGTATCCAGAAGGTTGATGAAATGTTAGAGAACATTAAATGGCTGGGGCATGGCAGTTTTGTGATTGAGGGAGCGCCCCTGATTTATATTGACCCGTGGAAGGTGGTCAAAAATGTCTTCTTTCCGGATGTCATCCTCATCAGTCATGACCATTATGACCATTTTTCCATTGCGGATATTACCAAACTACGGGGGGCGGATACAATCATTATTGGGAATCAATCGATTGTTGACCAAGTGAACGGGGCGGTTTTGCTGAGGCCGTGGCAGAGCATTAACATAGACCGAGCAAACATCAAGGCAGTCCCGGCTTATTCGTTGGATGATGTGAAACATCCGGCAGAAGCCAACGGGCTGGGGTTTGTCATCTCGATGAACCTGTATGACATTTATTATGCAGGGGATACGGGGATCATCCCGGAGATGGAGATGATACAGCCGGATATTGCCATCCTGCCGATTGATGGCAACGGGACGCTGGGGGTGGAAGAAGCGGCACAGGTCATCCGGCGGATGCGCCCGCGCTACGTCTTCCCTAGTAACATTAGCACACCGGACGGTGCAAGCCTGATGGACGCAAAACAGCTTAAAGAGATGGTGCTGGACTATGCAGAGGTTATCATCCCGGAAGTGAACCGTTAGACAAGATAGGGATAAAACACGATGAAACGTTTGATTTGGGGTTTATTGGTACTGTTGATGGGTGTGGGGGGCGGCATCCGCGCTGAAGGGGCTGGACTGGCCTTCGCGGAGCGTGGAGGGGCTATCGGCACGCGGGAATTCACGATTGAGGATGAAGCAAACAACCGGACAATCCCGGTGACGCTGTGGTACCCGGCGGCGTTTGTGGAAGGCGTGGAGATGGTGACCTACCGTGACGGGATTATCTCGTTGGTGGGCACGGCACAAGACAGTGTGCCCGTGAGCGCGGCGCAGGAAAATTACCCGTTGGTGATCTTTTCGCATGGTAGCGGGGGCTTTCGCTTCCAGAGTTTGTGGCTGACGGAGCATCTGGCATCGCAGGGGTTTATGGTGATGGCGGCCAACCATACACTGAACACGGTCACGGATGCTGTGCTTGACAACGACGTATTCTCGGAGAGCATCGGGCTGAGCTATGCGTACCGTCCGCTTGATGTGCTGGCGCAAATCTCGCTGGCGGATGAATTGAACGCGAGCGATGCGCTGTTGGCGGGGCGGATTGACACGGACAATATCGCGGTAATGGGACATTCCTTCGGGGGATACACGGCGATAGCGGTAGGCGGTGGGCGGCTGAACTTCCAGCAATTGGGGGATTACTGCGCGACAGAAGCGCCACCGCAAAATAACGTGTGCTTTGTGCTAGAAGCGCGTGAGGGCATCGCAGACGTGATGGACGTTGATGCTGACACGGTAGGAGCGTGGCCGGGCATCCGTGATGAACGGGTGAAAGCGGTTGTCGCACTCGCGCCGTGGAATGCACCCATTTTTGATGCGGAAACATTAGGCATGAGTGATATTCCGCATTTGTTTTTGGTGGGCGAGGCAGACCCAACCACCCCACCAGAACGTGACGCCTATCACTTTTACGCAGGGTTGAATTCCGCACGGCGGGCACTGGGGACTTTCGCGGGTGGCGGGCATTATCTGTTTGTGGATGAGTGCTTCCCGTTGGCGATACAGGCGGGCTTTACGGCACAATGTACAGATGCGGTATGGGAACTGCCAGACGCACATAACATCAGTAATTACATCATCACGGCGTTTTTGCTGGATGTACTCCTGGGGGATGCGGAGGCACGGGACGCGCTGGAAAACATCCAGTTTGAGGGCGTGACGTTTGACATAGACGAGCCGCAGGGGGCAACCGCCCCTGCCCAGCTTGTGCCCAACGTGTTGGAGCGGTATCCACATGATACGAGCGCGTTCACACAAGGGCTGTTGCTGTTCAATGGGGAGTTTTACGAGAGTACCGGGCTATACGGGCGGTCTTCCTTAAGGCGCGTGGATGTGACAAGCGGCGAGGTGTTGCAACAGGTGAGCGTGCCAGCAGAGTATTTTGCGGAGGGGTTGGCGCTGGTGGACGACAGATTAATCCAGCTAACGTGGCGGGAGAATGTGGCTATTGTATATGACCGGGAGACATTTGACGTGGCAGGCACGCTGGAATACGACGGGGAAGGCTGGGGCTTGTGTTATGACGGCGAACGCCTGTATATGACGGACGGGAGCGCGACACTGGCAGAACGTGACGCAGAGACATTCGAGATTATCCGCACAGTGACGGTGACACGCGACACTATGCCTGTGACGCAATTAAACGAACTAGCGTGCGTTGGTGATGTTGTGTATGCGAATGTGTGGATGACCAACGAGATTGTAGAAATCCGCAAGGATGATGGGATTGTGACGGCGGTCATCAACGCGGCGGGGTTGTTGACGCCGGAGGAAGCGGCGCGGGCGGATGTGCTTAACGGCATCGCATATGATGAGACAAGCGGGCTGTTTTACATCACGGGGAAGAACTGGCCGTATATGTTTCTGGTGGAATTTGTGGAGCATGGTGCATGAGGGAGGGGTAACAAAAAGGGCTGGCAGATGTGATGTGCCAGCCCATAAGTTAAAACCTGAGTGAAATTTATCTACGCGGCAGGCTTGATAGAGCCGTCATCCTGCCATTCCAGTTCTACACCGGATTTTGTATAGATGCGGGGTGCGCGTTGTTTGTTAATCACGTCGGCGTCGATAACGACGCGGCGGATGTCGTCGCGTCCGGGAATCTCGAACATGACGTTGATGAGGCATGTCTCTATGATAGAGCGCAGGCCGCGTGCGCCTGTCCCTCGTTGAAGGGTTATTTGCGCGGCTTCACTTAAGGCGGATTCCTCAAATTCGAGTTCGACGTTATCCAGTGCCAGCAGGTGTTTGTACTGGCCGATAAGGGAATTCTTCGGCTCAGTCAAGATACGCATAAGGAATTCATGGTCTAGCGGGTCGATGCTGACCAAGACAGGCAGACGCCCGACAAGCTCCGGGATGAGGCCATGTTGCATGAGGTCTTCCGGCTGAACCTGACGGAGCAACTGTGTTTTGTCGATGGTGTTGCGGCTGACCGTCGCGCCGAAGCCGATGTTGCCCTTCATGCCGATGCGCTTGCCGACGACTTCTTCAATCCCGGCGAACGTGCCGCCACAGATGAACAGGATGTTGGAGGTGTCAATCTGCAAGAATTCCTGATGGGGGTGCTTGCGTCCGCCTTGTGGGGGGACATTGGCAACCGTCCCTTCGATGATTTTTAGCAGGGCTTGTTGGACGCCTTCGCCGGATACATCGCGGGTGATGGATGGGTTGTCGTTGGTCTTGCGGGCAATTTTGTCGATTTCATCAATATAGATGATGCCCTTCTCCGCCCGTGCGATGTCGCCATCTGCGGCTTGTATGAGGCGAAGCAGGATATTTTCCACATCTTCGCCGACATAGCCTGCTTCGGTAAGCGCGGTTGCATCCGCGATACAGAATGGCACGTCGAGGATACGGGCTAAAGTCTGGGCGAGGAGCGTTTTACCGCTCCCGGTTGGCCCGACCATCACGATATTGCTTTTCTCTAACTCTACGTCGGCGCTTCCTTTTTCTGTCTGGATGCGCTTGTAATGGTTGTAAACGGCAACGCTGAGAGTGCGCTTGGCACTGAGTTGCCCAACCACGTATTCATCAAGGTGGTGCATAATCTCGCGCGGGGAGAGCAAGTTGGCGACCTGGAAATCCGCCGGAGAATGCCCGGTGATGTCTTCGTCAATCAACAAGCTGTAGCATAGTTCCACGCAGTAATTACAGATGAATACACTATCTGGCCCGGCGATCAGGCGTTCGACTTCATCGTGGTGACGGCCACAAAAAGAACAACGATGGTCGCCGGAATTTGAGTGAGCCACTAGGATTTACCTTCCCCCACAACGTCCAGCACTTTGTCGATGAGGCCATAGTCTACCGCCTGAGTGGGGCTAAAGTAGATGTCGCGGTCGGTGTCGCGCTCGATGGTTTCGTAGTCTTTGCCGGTGTGCTTGACGAAGATGTTATTCAACAGTTCTTTGAGGCGAACAACTTCGTTAGCCTGGATGACAATATCTGACGCCTGGCCTTGTGCGCCGCCGAGTGGCTGGTGCATGTGGACGGTGGCATGCGGGAGCGCGAAGCGGTTCCCCTTTGTACCGGCGGCCAACAGTACCGTACCAAAGCTGGCGGTGATGCCGACGGCGGTTGTGCTGACGTTGGAGTTAATGGCCTGCATGGTATCGTAGATTGCCAAGCCGGAATAGATAACCCCGCCGGGTGAATTGATATACATTTTCACGGTCTTGTCCGGGTCTTCACGGTCAAGAAACAGCAATTGGGCGACAATGAGGTTAGCGACTTGATCGTTGATGCCCATACCAACGAAGACAACCCGTTCTTTTAACAGCAGGGAGTAAATATCGTAGGCGCGTTCACCGCGACTGCCCTGCTCAATCACCATTGGGACAACGTTATGAAAATCCATTGTAAGCGACGTTATAAAAACGTCTGGCTCCTTTCTGCCCTTATCCCTATAAAGATTTAAGATTTTGTCTCTTGGTCTTCCGATAATTCTGTATCTGCTTCCGGCGTAGGGGTTGAAGCCTGCGCCGCCACATCGGTTGTTGTGGACTCGTCGGGCGTTGTTGGCTCGGCGGAGTCCGGCGGAACGAGTTCGTCCTGAGCGAGTTCCGCTTGAACTACTTCGGGTTCTTCTTCCTCAACTTCTGTACCGGGTTCGGGGATTTCTTCCCCGCGTGCAATGGCGATGATGCGGTCAATCACGAGGGATTGCATGGTTTCATTCGCCATGTTGGTACGCATACTAGGTGTGTCGAACATGCCGCGAATGGCTTCGGCTTGTTCCCCAAAGCGGCTGACGAGTTCATCAATCCGCTTGGAAATCATCTTATCGGTCACGGTGAGTTTTTCGGCGGCGATGACTTCGCGCATGGCTAAGATGCGCTTAATGGCATGGCGTGCCGGCTCCTCATAATCCGCTTCGATTTGCTCTTTGGTCTGGTTGGTGACACGCATGTATACATCCAGCGTCATACCGGAGCGTTGCAGGCGTTGCTCAAAATCCTTGAGCATATCTGCGATTTGTTCCTCAACCATCATATCCGGGAAGGAGAATTCGCTGATTTTGACGATTTCGTCAATGACTTCGGCGGAGTAACGGTCTTTGTTTGATTGCGATTTGGCATCGAGGATGCTCTGGCTGATGCGCTCGCGCAGGGCTTCCAGCGTCAGGGGGCCGTCTTCTTCCTCTTCGGTGACTTTAGCGGCGAATTCGTCGTTAAGTTCCGGCAGGGTGACAGTCTCTATTTTGTCGATGGCAACGCTAAACATGACCGTGCGCCCGGCGATGTCCTTGTATTCTTCATCGTCGGTGGGGATGGTCAGTTCAAAGTCGAGTTCATCGCCACTTGACGCGCCGATGAGCTTCTCAGTAAAGCCAGCGAAGATGGGGTCATCTTCGGGGTCGAGATAGAGCGCGGCGTTATGCTGGTGGATGAACTGCTCGCCTTTTTTGGGGCGCGTATCTTCTGCGGGTTCTTCGCCCTCTGGTGTTTCTTGTGGGGCGGGGTCATCCGTGAAGGTGCTGTGAATATCCAGCGTGGCGCGATAGCCTGCGGCGATGGGTTCTTCGGTTTCGGCATATTCCGCTTGTTCTAGCTGGATGCGCTTGAGTTGCTCCGCGATTTCATCGTCCGTGACGGTAGGTTCTTCAAAGTCACGGCGTACAGCCCGGTAATCGCCTAATTTGGCGGTGGGTTGCAGGGGCACAGTGTAAGTGAAGACAGGCGCGGCTTCCACGTTGTAATCTTCAAAAGCGCCCGGCCCATAGGGTTCTATGGCGGCTTGCTCCAACGTTTCGCGGTAAATAATCTGGCTTAGTTCTTCGATGGCATCTTCCAAGATGGCAGGTTCCAGGCCATTTTGCAGGAGGATACGATACGGGACTTTGCCCTTACGGAAACCGGGAATATTGACCCGCTTAGAGATATTACGCGCGGCCTTTTGCTTGGCGTCTTCCAAGCGTTGTACGTCGAACTCGACGATAAATTTTGCGCGGTGACCTTCGATTTGTTCAGTTTGGATATTCAAGGGACAATCCTTTGTTGCTTCGTCATTGTAGCATGAGGTTGTAGGCCAACACTATAAATATTCTATATGAAAATACAGGGCGCATCTGCGCCCTATAAGTGTGGGGAAGGAGGGACTCGAACCCTCACCTCGTAAAAGACATGATCCTAAGTCATGCGCGTCTGCCAATTCCGCCACTCCCCCGCAGGCGCTAAAACACCTTGTCTAAAAGGTGTTTTTGTGTGCGTGAAATTATAAACAACAGTTGGGGAGTAAACAAGGGTTCACTCAATTTCTATACGGGAGATGTGGTTTAAATCCATGTCGGAAACACGCTCTAAAATGGTGGTGATGACCAACTGAGCAAAGCGGAACATGGAGGACATTTGATTGATACGATCGAGGTATAAATCCGCGATGGCTTGTTGTTCATCGTCCATATCGACACGGGAAGCTTGTAGAATTTGGGTGTTGTCCTGCATGACATTGAGCGCACGGTCAACGTCGCGCATCTCGCGCCCGCTCAGGATGTTGGTGATGATTTGCACGAAGTCTGTTTCCGCTTCGTAATATTTGCGGCGGCCACTTTTACCGCGTAGCCAGACCTGACGCACCATGCCCATATGTTCCAGCGTGCGGATGTTCATGCTGACGCTGGCTTTGGAGATGTCGAGGCGTTCCATGAGGTCATCCAGAGAAAGCGCCTGAGGGCTGAGAAGGAGCGCGGCGTAGAGTTGCCCCATCACTTTACTAAACCCAAAGTAGTCCGATAGTTGGCCTAACCCGTTTAGCATACTATCGTGGACAGTTGCTAAATCCGGGTGGGTGTTTGTGTTCATCTGCGCGTTTTTATCGTCCGTCATCTTTGTGAACCTTTGTGTACTTTAAAAGTCTTGAGTCAATTTACGATACGTCATTTATGGGGCGGGTACGACATGCTGTGCCCCTACCCCAGCCCTATCATTCGTTTTCGTTCGTGCATTATCTTGGAATACGATTACTTCATGGATGTCTCCACGAAGGCGACGACGCTATGTGAAAAAAGCTGAGGTGCGGCAGTGATGAGAATGCCGCGTGCCGCCTCTACTTCATCGAACCGATAAAACGATACGCCATTGCGCCCCCACAGCACGACAAAATCATCGCGCAGACGGGGCAGAAAGTCGTCATCGAGTTGATGCTCCGTCAAGGCAGTTTTGACATCCGCCAAGCGATTGCCGGGAAGCGTGGTATTGAGATAGTAGGCGCGAAAGCGCATTTGCTCCCACATGGTGGTAAAGCGCACCTCATAATGCTGTGGCAAAGGGCAGAGCCATACTTGCTCGTCGTCAAAGGATTCGACAATGCCTGCGTCGAGCAATTGGCGCAGTTCGTAATCCGTGATGGGTGCGCCGTAGTCTCGTTTGGCATAGGTGCGATAGTGGCCGGTCTGTAATTCCTGCACGCGGTTTTCTTGCCAGCGCACCACAAACGCACCATCCAGCAAAACGAATATACGGTGGCGGTTAACCGCATTTGCCTCTGATTCCGGGATAGATTTTTCGTCCATGTTTAGAATGATAGCATTTAGCAGGATTTAAGACAACGAGTAAGCGTCGAGGAAGCGTCAAGTAAGGGGCGCGGTTTTGATGTAAGATGAAAATCATGCAAGTTAGCAAAGTGAGTGAGGATTTTATGAAACGAACAATTGGCCTCTTGGCTGTATTGGTGGCGATGACTGGCATTTTGTTAGGACAAGCCAGCCATACACAAGCACAAATTGGACAAACGGTATGGGTGGCGCAATTTTACAACAACCCGTACTTTTTGGACGGTGCGGTGTTTGAAGAAAGAAGAACCCAAGTAGACTTTAACTTCGGCACCAGCGCCCCCCGCGAAGGCTTCCCGAGTGAGAATTATTCCGTGCGGGTATCTACAGATGTGTTCATCCCTGCGGGGAACTATCGTTTTTATCTGCTGGCAGATGACGGGGCGACGGTTACATTTGACTATAACCAGCGCGTCATCCGTACCTTTGAGGAACCGCGCCCTGGTGATTTAATCACTGGCGATTTAGCGGTCGGTATTTCGGGCGTGTACCACATCCAGATTGATTACCGTCAGGCTGGGGGAAGCGCGTACCTGTATTTTGACTTTGAGAGCTTAGATAATGGCGTACAGGGGCCGAACTTCACGGTGATTAACCCCAGCGTGCCGCCAGCAGACGCTAACCTGCAATCGGTTGGCAACCTGTTCTGGACGGGGCAATATTACGCGAATCGTGGTTTGACAGGTTCGCCGAGCGTTATTTCCAGCAATGTTGGCTTGCAATTCAACTGGGGGGCGGGCGCACCCTTCCCCAACCTCCCGGCGGATAACTTCTCCGCACGGTGGAACAGCACTTACACGTTTGATGGGAGCGAATACGTCATCCAAGTACAATCTGATGATGGTGTGCGCGTTTACATCGACGGGGTACTGGTGCTGAATGAATGGCGTGATGCGACAAACCAGACGTTCCGCGTGGCGGTGCGACCTGCCGCCGGAAGTCGTGTCATCACGGTGGAGTATTATGAGGCGTTCGGCGTGGCGTTTATCGACTTCCAGTTATTCCGGCGG
>DAIMZF010000041.1:0-24403 GCA_036734085.1 Aggregatilineales bacterium | reverse complement strand
CCCGCATCTTCGAGACAGCCTATGCCGCCGTCCCGCTAGAGCTTATCCTCAATGTGGGCGAATATGATGTCGCTCGCTTGTTGCAACGTCCCCCACAGGATGTTCATGTCCATAATGCGGAGCCGGACGCTGATTCGGACTCAGACCATCATCACGACCATGCAGATGTATTCACCACATGGAACTGGACGAATACCGAGCCAGTTTCCCTTAAGGCGTTGGAGCGTGCGCTTCAACAATTGCCGCCATCCGTCTACCGGGCAAAAGGCATCTTCCACACCGCCGATGAGCCAGAATACCGCGTTCTGGCGCAGGTTGTCGGTCGCCGCGTCAACATCCAACGCGAGCAAAAGTGGGATGCTTCCGCGCCGCCATCATCACAGTTTGTCCTCATCGCCGGGCGCGACAGCCTCGACCCACACACCCTACAGGCGTTGATGGACTCTTGCCTAGTCAGCCATACGCCACCCGGCGCTGTCATGCGTCTGGCACACGGCGTTATCTCATGGCTACGGCCACAAGGGTAGGTTTTATGAGTCTCAACCGTGTGCTTACCTGTCTGCTGATGATATGCGCTTTATCCTTTGCCCCTGCCGCCGCGCAAAACACAACCACAACCACAGACGAATCGCCATTGGCGACCAGCGCCTGGCAGGATATTGGCCTGTTCTTAGGCCCCAGCTACCGCTATGGGCAGATTGACACGCTCTATGCCGGAATCACCGTTTACATCACGGAGCGCACCCGCGCCGGAAATTGGGTACAGGTTCAGCGCCTGCGCGATGATGGCTCTGTCGCCCAGCAGGGGTGGGTATTAACGGGTTTCTTAAATCACCACCCGGCGCTTAATCTGGGCGAAATTGCCATCACTGAATTGCCAGACGCTGATATGCGCTTATCTTACAGTGGCCGCACGGAGCGCAAACTGTACGAAACGCCCATTTTATCCCCCATCAGCACCGCCATGCTTGCCGTCTTCCAGCGCGGCCAGGCATTAGGCAACCGGAGCGATACATTCACTAAAATAGGGGATAGCCTCATTGTCGATACCACCTATTTAGAACCAATGCGCCTGCCACAGTACGAGCTTGGCCCCTATCGCCACCTACAGCCGACTCTGCAATGGTTCGGCCCGTCCGCCGGGCCTAGCATTGCCGCGCAAATCGGCATGACCAGCTACACCATTTTTGACCCCATGTGGTCAGACCCCGCCCTGTGTAATCCTGCCGAATCTCCCCTCGATTGTGAGCTTCGGCGGACAGCGCCCAGCGTCGCCTTTATCTTATTCGGCCAAAACGATGTGCGCCGGATGCCGTTTGAAACCTTTGAAACACAGATAAGTACCATTGTGGAATACCTCATCGACAACGGCGTAATTCCCGTGCTATCTACCTTTAGCCTGCACCCGGATGATGAATTTTTGCCGCAGGGGATGGCCTTCAACAGCCGCCTTGTGGATGTCGCCCAACGCTACGAAGTCCCGTTGATTAACTTGTGGGCGGCGTCGCGTGTGTTGCCCAACTACGGGCTTGATGTAGACAACATCCACATGAACCATAGCGGTTTTAGTTTCATTAAGTTTGATACCGGCCACGAAGCACAGTACGGCGTCAGCCTGCAAAATCTTCTGGCGCTCACCGTCCTGGATGACTTGCGCCGAGAATTCCGCATGGACTTAGACTCGAGTTGACACACACACAAATATCAGTATATGATGTCACTAATCGAAGAGCGTGCCGACTTGCCACAATATTACTTGACGAAACAAACCTACAAGCATATAATTGTTAGGCTATGACCTACTCACCGACAGTCACATGATGCCAGCGATGGAAGATGTTTTCCATACGCTGTTTTATTGTTGGTCATTTCATCTTCAGTTTTAAGTCCCATATTTATTGTAGCGCAGAGGGAGTAAGCGCCTGTGGAAGCTAAAGATTTTGTTGCACTGCGCGTCAGTCTTGCTTCGCCAGAACACATCCAAGAGTGGTCTTACGGCGAAGTTCTAAAGCCAGAAACAATCAATTATCGGCGTCTACGTCCAGAAAAAGACGGTCTGTTCTGCGAAGCAATCTTCGGGCCAACGCGGGACTGGCAATGTGCCTGTGGCAAATATAAAAATATTCGCTATAAAGGCATCAAATGCGAGAAGTGTGGCGTAGAAGTCACACGCTCATCCGTCCGCCGGGAGCGCATGGGGCATATTAACCTTGCCGCGCCCGTCGCTCATGTGTGGTATACCCGCCGTGTCCCCAGCTATCTTGGCCTCTTGCTGGATGTCAGCCGCCGCAACCTCGACCGCGTGCTGTACTTCGCGCAATACGTCATCACTGACGTTAACGAAGACGCCCGCAACCGTGCCTTAGGCCGCATCGACAAAGAACTATCCGCCAAAGAACGCGAGATGGGCGGCGACCTTCAGGAACAAATGCAAAGCCTCAAGGGAGAGCGCGACCAAACGCTCGTTCAGTTTGAGGAACGCGCCAACCAGATTAACCGCCACTTTGATGAAGAACTGGCACGCCTCAGCGACCGCCTCATGCAAGAGGCGCAAACTGTCCAGAGCCGCATCGAAACGCTTCTTGGGCAGGTGGCATCTGCCGATATTAACTTCGAGAGTACCGATACCGTCGTTATCGCACGCGGCGAACTCGTCACCAATGACTACATCCTGCAAGTGCAGGAATCAGTCAATACCTACCTGAGCGAACTTCAGGTCGAAATTGAGGAAATGCGTCAGCAGGAACTCGATAACCTCGACTTAGAGGCCGATCAGGTCGCCAACAAGACCGCTCAGACGCTCGACGGTCACATGACCGAGCTTGACGACCGCATGAAGGGCATCCGCCAGGCCGCAGAGCGCGCCCGGCAGGAATTACGCGAACTCCATGTCTTGCAGTTCCTCAGCGAAACCCGCTACCGTGAACTCAAGCAACGTTACGGCAGTGTCTTTGAGGCCGACATGGGCGCGGAAGCCTTCTACAAAATTATGCAGAACCTCGACCTCGAAAAGATGGCGAAGGAACTGTGGTACGAAGTCCGCAATACCAAATCCAAACAACGCAAGAAGAAAGCCACCAAGCGGTTGCGCGTGGTGGAAAGCCTGCGTAAAAGCCAGAACCGCCCGGAATGGATGGTGCTAACCGTCCTGCCCGTCATCCCGCCGGACTTACGCCCGATGGTTCAGTTGGACGGTGGCCGTTTTGCCACCAGCGACTTAAACGACCTTTACCGTCGCGTTATTAACCGCAACAACCGCCTTAAGCATCTGTTGGAGCTAGGCGCGCCGGATGTCATCGTCCGCAACGAAAAGCGCATGTTGCAGGAGGCCGTTGATAGCCTTATCGATAACAGCCAACGCGGGAAGGCACTTAGCCGTCGCGGACGCCGCGAACTTAAGTCCCTTAGCGATATGCTCAAGGGGAAGAAAGGGCGCTTCCGGCGTAACTTGCTCGGTAAGCGTGTGGACTACTCCGGGCGTTCCGTAATCGTTATCGGCCCTAAGCTCAAGTTGCACCAGTGCGGCCTGCCGAAGACAATGGCGCTGGAACTCTATCGTCCCTTTGTCATTAGCCGCCTTGTACGCTACAACTACGCCAGCAACGTCAAGGGCGCTAAGCGCATCATCGAGCGGGAAAAGCCGGAAGTTTGGGAAGTGCTGGAAGAGGTCATCAAAGAGCGCCCCGTGTTGCTCAACCGTGCCCCCACCTTGCACCGTTTGGGCATCCAGGCCTTCGAGCCGCAATTGGTAGAAGGCAAGGCTATCCAGATTCACCCGTTGGTCTGTGCCGCCTTCAATGCGGACTTTGACGGCGACCAGATGGCCGTTCACGTCCCGTTGAGCGATAAAGCGGTACAAGAAGCCCGTGAGCGCATGTTAAGCACCAAAAACCTGCTTAAACCGGCGGACGGTCAGCCTATCGTTGGCCCGGCTAAGGACATGGTGCTCGGTAGCTACTACCTCACGATGGATCCAACCGTAGAAGTTATCTCGCTCAAATCCCGTGCGGATGAATTCCGTTCCATTGACCGTATATACGACCCTGCCGTGCGTGTTGGCATCGCGCAATTTACCAACGGCTTCTACTTTGCCGCACATCGTATCATTCCCGGCATGAAGCTCTACAGCGACACCGTAGAGACCACCGAAGAAGGCCGCGATCGCGTCACGGAAAAAGCCTTTAACCGCACCCTCCGCGCCTTGCGTGAAGGCGATGTGGATTGCATCCTCGCCAATGCCTACGAAATCAAAAAGATGATGGATGCTAATGGTTGGGATGATATTGAAATCACCAACCTGCACGAGCGTCGTCTGGCCGTAGATATTGACGAAGTAGAGTATATGTACCGTCTGGGCTTGGTTGGCCTGCACACGCCCATTCTGCTAGGCAATGTGTACGACAATCAACCCGCACAAAGCCGCCCGGAGATTACCACCGTTGGCCGTGCCCTGTTCAATAAACTCCTGCCGGATGAACTCCGCTTTGTACAGGAGACAATGGACAAGAAGAACGTGCAAAAGCTCGTCGCCCTCAGCTACCAGCGCATCGGCGGCGACCGCACAACCAACCTGGTAGACGCGATCAAGAATAGCGGCTTCCACTATGCCACGATTTCCGGCACGACCATCGCCGTCCACGACCTGACCATCCCCGACCAGCGCGATAAGATTCTCTCGGCGGCGGAAAAAGTCGTGGAAGATGCCGAGCGTTCCTTCCGTCGTGGTCTGATGACCGAAGACGAGCGTTACCAAATCACCATTGATGAGTGGAGCAAGGCCAAAGACATCTTGCAAGACCTCATCCGTAATGCCATCGACCCTTACGGCCCGATCGCGGTAATGGCGCTCTCTGGCTCGACAAAAGGTGGTTTTGGCCCTATCACTCAGCTAGCCGGTATGCGTGGCCTCATGGCCGACCCGTCCGGGCGTATCATCGACTTGCCCATCATCAGCCACTTCCGTAAAGGGCTGACCGCGCTGGAATACTTTATCTCCACGCACGGCACGCGCAAGGGCTTGGCGGATACCGCCCTCCGTACTGCCGATGCGGGGTATCTTACCCGCCGTCTGGTGGATGTCGCGCAGGACGTTATTGTGAACCGTGTGGATTGCGGCACAGAGCGCGGCCTGTGGATTCGCTCATCGGATGACATCGCCAAGCAAACCATGTCGGAGCGCGTGATGGGGCGGTGCATGGCACGGCCTGTCGTCCATCCACAAACGGGTGAAGTCATTGTGGAGCGTAACGGCGTTGTAGACGAAGACACCGCCGATCTCATCGAAAATCTGGGCATCACCGAAGTCTGCGTTCGTAGCCCAATGACATGCGCCCTCATTCACGGCATCTGTGCCCTGTGCTATGGCCGGGACTTAGGCTCTGGTGAAATGGTGGAAATTGGCTCTGCGGTTGGCATCGTCGCCGCACAGTCTATTGGTGAACCCGGTACACAGTTAACGCTACGTACCTTCCACGGCGGTGGTGCGGCTCAGGCTGGTGGTGACATCACAAGTGGTCTGCCCCGTGTGGAAGAACTCTTTGAAGCCCGCAAGACGCCTAAGGGCGAGTCCGTCATGACCGACATCGGCGGTGTTCTGCGCCTCAGCAAGCGTGATGGCGTTCGTATTGCCACCGTCATTGATAGCGAAGTCATCAACGAACAACACGACATTCCTGTGGGTTGGGATGTCAAGGTTGACGACGAAGCGAAGGTCAAAGAAGGTACTATCATCGCGGAAAACCCGGATACAGGCGAGCGCATCATTGGCCGCATGGATGGCATCGTTCACCTGGAAGGCCATGCCGTTTACGTGCGCTACGAGCGCCGCCGTGAGGAAGAATACGATATTCCGTCCAGTGCCCGCCTGACGCCCGAAGCCTACGACGGCGCGACGGTGTATCCCGGCCAGCAGTTGACGGAAGGCTCCAAGAACCCGCACCGCATCCTGCGCGTGTTGGGCGCGGACGCAACGCAGAAGTATCTGCTCACCGAAGCACAAAAAGTGTACCGTAATCAAGGCGTGAACATTGCGGATAAGCACTTTGAGACAATCATCCGCAAGATGCTGTCAAAGGTGCAAATCACCAAAAGCGGTAGTAGTGAATTGTTACCCGGTGAACTGATTGACCGCCTGCGCTTGCTGGACATGAACGAACGCCTCATCGCCGAAGGTGGCGAACCGGCGGCGGGCATTCCCATTCTGCTCGGCATCACAAAAGCGGCGCTCAGTACAGATAGCTTCCTGTCGGCTTCCAGCTTCCAGCACACTATCAAAGTGTTGGCGGGGGCGGCCATCGAAGGCAAGGTTGACCGTCTGTACGGCCTCAAGGAGAATGTCATCATCGGCAAGCTCATCCCGGCGGGTACAGGCTTCCATACCTATCAGGATCGTGAACTCATCGCGCCGGATGTCTCTCTGGAAGCTCAGGGCGCGTATGACATGGACGAAGACGCCTACGATGACAGCGACAGCTACGAAGACAGCCTCGTAACAGGCGACTAGGCTCTGCAGAAATTCCCAAACAAAAACGCGGAAGTCAGCTTCCGCGTTTTTTTGTTACCTGTTTATTTTTTCCGTAGGCATGGCCGTTAACTTACGGCGCAACAGCCCCCGTTGCCTGCCCCAGAAGCCAGTAACCCGGGCGTTCAGATGGGAAAAGTGGCGGTACAATCAGGCTATATCCCGCAATTTCATTGCTACTGTTAATCACCGCTTCGTTAGCGAAGTTTAAGTTCCACAGGAACATCACCCCCACATACGGCAATTCTTGCCCAATTTCAAATGCGCGGATGTTATAAATAGCTTGGTCGGCTATCGTATTAAACGCCACCCACGGCTCAGGCGGTGGACTGCTGAAGCCTTCCCATGTAGACCAGCCGAACTCCGTTACCCAGATTTGCCGATCGCCATCATCATTATTTTCCATGACGTTATATGTCGCTTCCAGGTTATCCAGGAAGAAGAAATAAGGCGAGTCATCCCAGCCCCGTGTTTGTGCCGCACAGCATCGTGCATCCGGCGCGTTCGCCCATCCGTAAGGGTGCGCCCCGATAACCACATCCGGGTAATTCGCCAGGCCATTGTCATACATCTGTTGCAGGAATACCCGGTCGTCCACCGTCGCGCCGTCCACCGTGCCTGTCGGCGCAAGCCCTGCTGTCACAATCACAATATCCGCCGAAAATTCGCGGATAGCCGCGTAGCTTGGGGCGAATAGCTGCATGTAGCCGCCGCCATTAAACGGTAAGTTGCCCTGCCACTCACGGACGAGATTCGGCTCGTTCCATACCTCAATGGCATCTATCACCCCGCCGATTTTTGTATCATTCAGCAAAAAGCGGATGAAGTTCGCCAGGTCTTCCGGGTTATCTGGTGGCCCGCTTTCCTGTAAGTTGGAACGCGCCCAGTCCGGTGCTTTGGCAATGCTCAGTAAAATATTAAATCCCGGACGCTTGAGGGCTTCTATCTGCCGTTCAAATAATTGTAGATTTTGCCCGAAGACTTCCGCACCTTCCGGTTGCAAGAAGTCCCAGTTTACCTGCACCTTAATCCATTCCACCCCCGTGACTTCTGATAACCCGATGACTCGCATCCAATTATCAAAATCCACATTGGAGTAAACCTGCAACCCCATCACGGATGCATCCAGCAGGGGCGGCGGTGTCAAGGTTGGCGTCACCGTGATGTCCGGGCGCGGCGTAGGGGGCAGGGGAGTGGGTGTCGTGGTCGGGATGTCCTCAAAGGTCTGTCTGCCCGGCAGGTCAATATCCGGCGGCACATAGTCCGTTCCCACAATCGGCCCGAAGAAGTTAACAGGCGTTTCTGGTAGCGGCGTCTGTGTTGGCGTTTCTGGCTCTGGTGTCACTGTTGCATCTTCTGCCGGAACAACTGTTCCTGTGGTCATCGTCGGAACCTGCGCGATGCCGTTAGGGTCGCCTGCTGTAGGGTCTACTACCACAGTGTCTATATCTGCCGTTGGCGTAATCCGTACTTGCACAATTTCCGTCGTGCGGCATCCAGTCAGCACCACAAGCGCCGATAGCAAAAATAACACAGGATAAAATCGTCTATTCTGATGTGTATAGGTCTGTTTATGTGTCTTCATATGCAAAATCGTATCACATGGCGAAGGAGGTTGCTATAGGCAGACCCCTACTTTTCACCGACGCTTAACCCTGTGTAGAGCTTGTCCCCCTATGGTAGACTCTGTGGCTGGTAAACCATAATTGTTTGGAGAGATTGCATGAAGCACTTTATAACAGCCCTTTCACTGATGCTGATGCTGGTTTTAGCGTCCGTCACCTATGCACAAGACGAAGAAGACACCGCCGCCGCACCCCGCACCCCCGAAGCCATCTGCGCGGATGCCACCCCTGCGGAAGAACCCGCCAGCCGCGAATATACCGCCCCGCCTTCGATGGTGCTCGAAACCGGCGTGGATTACTACGCAGTGGTTTGTACCCCTTACGGCCCGGTCTACATCAACTTGTTCGAGACTTTAGCCCCCAAAACCGTGAATAACTTTGTTTTCTTGGCGGAAAGTGGCTACTACAACAACCTGACCTTCCACCGTGTCATGGATAATTTCATGGTGCAGGGCGGCGACCCGCTCGGCACAGGAAGCGGTGGCCCCGGCTACCAGTTTGAAGATGAGTTCGTCACCTTCATGACCTTTGACCGTCCTGGCCTCTTGGCGATGGCAAATGCTGGCCCCAATACCAACGGGAGCCAATTCTTCATCACCACCGTGATTACCGATTGGCTGACCTACGCTCATACCATCTTTGGCGAAGTCATCTACGGTCAGGATAACGCGCTCGCTATCCCCGCTACCGAGATTGAGCCTAATGTCTCGCTGGAAACCATCGTCATCATCACCGATCCCGCCAGCGTGGACGTGAACTACGGCCCTGTTGCGGATGTTGAACGTGAACAATTAGCACAGGCCGCCGCCGAGTTCCCGGATGTTAACGTGTTGGAACTCGATGCCGCCTTCTCCGGTGACTTTGACTCAGCCGATTATGTCGCCCTCCTGCCGGAAGACCTGCAAGAGACAGCAACAACCTTTTTTGAGGCATATAATCACGACTACACCCTCGCCTTGCGCCATCAAAACGCAACCTGCGACTTAACCGCCATCCCCATCGAAACACTGGATTTCCAGATTCATGTCTTCGCCACGCCCGATGATGCCCGTAGCGCCATCACCGACGAAGCCTTCCTCGTGCTTGTCAACGAAGGCGGCGATGCGGAATCAGTAACAATGGAATTCTCCAGCTTGGCGGGGCAGGTGTGGCAACCACAAAGTAGCTGTGATGTAGAGGTGGAAGCCACCCGCATCTATCGTCAGCTTGGCCGCTTTATCACCGTCACACAAGCGATTTACCCCACAGACGCCCCCTTCGACGCGCAAGTAGTAGATGGCTTAAATATTGACCTGTACGACGCCACATTCTTTGAAGAATTCCGCGCGGAAGCCAGCCGCTAAAGTACAGACACAAACAGCGTGGGGCGGGGCATTATGTCCCGTCCTGCTGTGTTATGCTGTGATTTTTGTGCCTGCTGTGGCCTCATCCAGCAGAACATCCCGCAATAGGCCAGCTTGCCGCCCGTCGATGATATGCACCCTTAATCCTGCTTGCGAACGCGCAATCGCTAGCATATCCATCACTTTCGTCAGCATCCCGCCCGTCACATCAACCCCCGCCGACCCGCCCAGTACCGCCCGGTAACGCTCGATATTCTGCGGCGTGATATGCGGGATAACCGCCCCCGCTTCATCCAGCACACCGGCCACTTCCCCCACCAGAATCACACGCTGGATAGGGATGTGTCCGCACAAATACGTGATGATGCTCTCCGTCGAGACAATCGTTCCGCCCCGTGCTTCATCCAATGCCACATCGCCATAAACCAGTGGCACAAGCGCAACCTTAAGTGCCTGAATGAGTGGCGTTAATGCCATATCCGTGATGACACCATCCACCGCCATTACCGACGCGGACGGCTGAATCCGCCAGACCGGGACTCCGCCTGCTTGCAACGTCCCGGCGACTAAGCCGTTAAGCTCCGCCGCGATGTTGCCCACCTGTGCGAACCCCCGCCAGCCCGCCGCCGTATACACACCTTGCGCCGTGCCGTGTTGCTTGGCCGTAAAATGCCCGAACGACCCGCTCCCATGCCCGATGATAAGTTCGAGTTCCGGCTGTGCCTCCCGCGCCCTACGGATTTCATCAGCCAGCCGTGCCACCACGTCTGCGCGGTAACTTTGCTCAACTTGCTTATCAGTGATGAGTGACCCGCCCAGTTTAATAATTGTCGTCATGGCTTCACCTCTGTTTGATAAGTATGCACTGCGCCAGCTTTTTTCAGTGCTTTGTGGATTTCCTCAGCGTTGTCTGGCCGAGTCAACGCAATCATATTGCCGCCCCGCCCCCCGCCGGATAGTTTCGCGCCGATTGCGCCTGCCGCCATCGCCGCCTCCACCAGCCCGTCAAGCGATGCGGAAGATACCGTGAGCGCCTGCAAATAAGCATGGTTTTGTGTCATCAACTCCCCCAGCGCCACAACATCCCCCGTGCGGATGGCTTCTCGTGCCGCCGCCACAATCCCGCCGATGCCGTCCAGTATGGGCTGGAATTGCGTCGGCTGGTGCCGCACAAGCTCCCGTACATCACCAACAGCCAGCTTGGTAGGCGAGGCGTCGCCCGTGTCCCCGATGACAAAAGTTAACGCCGTACCGATTTCTAATGTCTCTATGGGCGCACCCCGCACGAAGTATACGGGCTTTTCGGTCACAATCACGGTGTTATCAATGCCGCTTGGTGTCCCGTGATACACCTTCTCAATCTCATAGATGATGCTGTTCAGTTGTTCCGTGCTGATGTGCGTCCCTGTTGCTTCCAAGACTGCCCGCGCCACCGCCGTGCTGACTGCCGCGCCACTGCCTAATCCACTTGCCATCGGGATTGTTGAACTCACCCGGATGAGCGCGTCCGGCGGCGCTAAGCCCAGCACCTTCAGGATTTTTTGCGCGGTCAATGCCAGCGCGTTATCTACCGTTTCAGCGTTGATGGCGACGGGCAATACTTCGTTCAGGTCTACCGCTTCAATGTGCAAGCCCGCGCCTGCTTCCAGCCACTCAACCACCGCCTGCGCCCGCAATGTAGAAAGCGGCACGGCGATAGCGGGTTTGCCGTACACAACCGCGTGTTCCCCCAATAAGATGATTTTAGCGGGGGCGCTATTGCTCATCGTTGCAACTCCGGCAGAATGTACAATATCCCGACCAATGTCAGCCCGAACAACACAATCGCAATCTGTAGTGCGCGGTCTTTTAACAAAACTTCATCCGGTGCACTACCTTCCCCCCGCACATGAATCAGATACAGATACCGGAACAAGCCATACAGCACGAACGGCACAGTCAGAATTCCTAAATAGGGTGGGTTAGTTTGTGTCGGGACTTCCACCGTATACAGGATGTACGCGATAAGCGTAGAAGTCGTCACCATGCGGAGCATATCGTCAATCAATGGCAGGTTATACTCTTTGAAGATAGGCCGTGTGTTTGTCGCATGGTCTCCTAAGTTAATCAATTCCTGCCGCCGTTTGCCCACCGCCAGGAACAGCGCTAATAGCCCTGTACAGGCGTATAACCACGGCGAAAAGTTCTGCACTTCAATGACCGCCGCGCCTGCCGCCACCCGCATAATAAACCCGGTCATGATGATAAGCACATCGACAATCACCACATGCTTTAACCAGAAGGAGTATGCAATCTGCATTAGCAGGTAAGCCACCAAGATAGCCGTCAACGCCCACCCTAATATCGTGGAGGCTGTTAACGCCACCACCGGGATAACTATCGCCGCGCCCACAGCCACATTCTTCGGCAGTTGGCCGCTAGGCAGTGGCCGGAACTGCTTCTTCGGGTGTTGGCGGTCTGCTTCTATATCAACTAAATCATTGATGATGTATACCGTGCCGGAGATGAGGTTCAATAGCAGAAATGCCATCACGACCCGCAACAAGGGTTCGACCTCAAAGAGTTGCCCGTCAAATATAATAGCGGGGAACACAAACAGCAGATTTTTCGTCCACTGTTTAGGGCGCATGGTCTTAATCAATCCGCGTAGCGAGTTCATATTTTCTCTCGTCTATGGTTAGCCAATGTAACCACGCGATTATAGCAGGACACCCAAGCACAACAATCCTGATGATTTATCGTCCTGACATTTAATGCTCTATCTGGTTTAATTAATCTCTGCTACGGTAATGTCATCTGCGAATGGAGAAAACCCTGTTGACCAACCAAAACAACGCCCAAACCGCCATCGCCCGCGCCCATCCCAATATCGCCTTTATCAAATATTGGGGCAACCACGATGATGCCCTGCGCCTGCCTGCCAATTCATCCATCAGCATGAATTTAGACGGCCTTTACACCCAAACAACCGTAAGATGGGATGCAACACTAGCGTCTGATACGTTGCAACTAAATCATCAGCCCGCCGCGCCTGCCGCCCTTCAACGTGTATCAGACCATCTAACGATGTTACGCGACCATCTGCATATCGACAGCCACGCATCAGTAGAATCGGAAAATAACTTCCCTATGGGTGCGGGCATCGCGTCATCGGCGTCTGCCTTTGCCGCCCTGACTGTTGCCGCCACCGCCGCCGCAGGCGTCACCCTGACCGAACAGGAGTTAACCACGCTGGCACGGCGCGGGTCTGGTTCTGCGTCGCGCTCTGTGCCATCCGGCTTCGTTGTTTGGCACGCGGGCGATTCTCACGCCACCAGCTACGCCCACAGCATCGCAGAGCCGCAGGCTTGGCCGCTTGTCGATGTCATTGCCATCATCAACCCGGAGCATAAAGTCGTAGGGTCTTCACACGGGCACACCAGCGCCCACACCAGTGATTTACAGGCCGCACGCCTCGAAGGTGCGGAGGATCGTCTGCAAGCTGTGATTGCCGCTATTCATGCACAGGACTTCCTCACTTTTGCGGAAGTTGTCGAGCATGACAGCAATTTGATGCACGCCGTCATGATGACCAGCCGCCCCCCGCTATTTTACTGGATGCCGGCTTCTCTCATCGTGATGCAAGCCGTCCGCGATTGGCGCGCGGAAGGCTTAAGTGTCTGCTATACGCTGGATGCTGGCCCCAACGTACACTGCATCTGCACGGCGGCGGATGCGCCACAGGTCACGGCGCGGTTGGTTGCTCTGCCAGGCGTTTTGAATGTTTTACGGGCGAATGTTGGCGCTGGTGCGTCCATCATCAGCTAGTGCGTAGTGTTGCAGTCTACGGAATAAGCCGACTATAATGCAAATAGTGAGTAGGTAAAGAGGCAGGTGTAAATGTTCGACTTTTTAATCGGTAATGGCTTTCTCTCGTCAATTTTGGCGTTTATCATTGTGCTGATTCCGGCGGTCATCGTCCACGAATTAGGCCACTTTCTAGCGGCGCGGGCGGTGGGTGTCACCGTCCTGGAATTTGGTATCGGCCTTCCGCCCCGCGTGCTACGTTTGTTCATGTGGCGAGAGACGGAATTCACCCTGAACCTTATCCCATTAGGGGGGTTTGTACGCCCCTTTGGGGAAGACGTGATTCAGGCCGCAGACGGCGACAAGCCCTCTGATAACCGTCAACAAGAGGAACAAGACGGCCTCTACAGCGAGCGTCAAATCCTTGCGGAACGCGGCGTCATGAATCCTGTGTCCGTCTACGATGTTAAGCCTTTGCCTCGTATTTTCTTTTTAATCGCCGGTGCGCTGGCAAACTTTGTTCTGGCGTTGTTTGTCTTTACGCTGGTCGGCCTTATGGGATTGCCGCAAGAGGTGGGTGCTTCTCTGGCGCTGACGGACGTTCAACCGGACTCTGCGTTTGCACAGGCAGGTTTCCAGCCGGATGATTTTATCAACGAAATCAACGGTCAATATTTCAACAACCAAGCGGAATTCACCGAGCAGTTAACAGCCCTGCAAGGCCAGACCGCGACTTTCACCGTTCGCCGCTTACAGCCCAATTCCAGCTACGCAACCGTGACCCTTGATACTACAGTGACTCCGGAGTTTGTCGACGCATGGACTGAGGCTTATGTGTTCGTGCGCGTATTGTTAGTCAACGAAAATACGCCCGGTGATGTGGCTGGCTTACAGGTAGATGATCGCATTATCGGCATCAATGAGATTGATTTTGCAGGCGCTTCCGACCCATCGTCGCTTCTGCGAGAGGCGACGATTGCCAATGCTGGCAGAGAGGTGACACTGACCTTCATCCGTGATGGACAAACCCTGAATACGACACTCTTCCCACGTCAGGATCCACCGCCCGGACAAGGCCGAATCGGGATTGAGATTCGCGGCGAGATTGCGCCTCCCGATGAAAACTTTATCACGGTGCAAATCCCACAATTCGATTATGTGCCCCAATCGCTCCCGGTATCCATGAACTACGCCATCACCAGCACATTGGAAATCTTCCAGCTTATTCTGGAATTCCCCTCCCGCTTGATACAAGGCACACTCCAACCCGGCGAAGCACGGGTCGTCAGTGTGGTAGGGGTGAGTCAACTAGGCGGAGAAATCCTGCAAGATAGCATTCAAGAGAACAATTTTGTCGTTTTCCTGCGTTTCATCGCGCTCATCAGTGTTGCACTCGGCATTACCAATCTGCTCCCAATTCCGGCATTGGACGGCGGGCGTATCGTTTTTGCCCTTATAGAGCTAATACGCGGCAAGCCCGTTGCTCCAGAGCGCGAAGGTTACGTTCATATGGTTGGCTTGATATTTCTGCTATCGCTTGGCGTTTTGTTGATTATCAACGACGTGATTAACCCCGTTACCGATTTATTACGCTAGAGGACAAATGACACACAACGATTTTGATTACGATGAGTTTGATGAAGACGCCCTGATTGAGGAAATCTTGGCAATGGAAGGCCACGAACCAGAAGCCGTCGCCGACCCTGACCTGGACGGGCTATCTGATGACATCGACTTAGCAAGCATTCAACCGCCACCGCAGAAGCCCACTATCGCCGAAGCTATTGAGGCGCTCAAGAACGAACAAGGGCTTTATCCCGTCGCCGCACTGGTCTACGGCTTGTCGGATATTTCTACCGAGCAGGTGGACTCCATCCGCCCAACTTGGCAAGCATTAACCCCGCCTGTACAGCGTGCCATCATGCGCGGCTTAATAGAGAGCCAGGAAGCCTCCTTCCAACTGGATTACCGTACCTTCGGCTTTAGCGTCCTGGATAGCGCAGACCCGCGCGTTCGTGAACACGCTATCGAAATTCTTTGGGAAGACCAATCGTTAACCCTCATGCACCGCCTCATCACCATCGCCCAGACCGACGAAAACCGTGATGTACGCGCGGCGGCGGCGGGAGCATTGGGGCGCTTCATTCTGGCCGGAGAGCTTGACGAAATCCCCCACGATGTCACCCAAAATGCGGAGACCGCCGTTTTCCATATTTGGGAAGACGAAAGCGAAGATGTCGAAGTCCGCCGCCGTGCATTGGAATCCTTTGCTAATTGTAGTCGGCCTTCTGTCACACCCTCTATTCAATCCGCCTACGAGAGTACCTACCCGGAGATGCGCGTAAGTGCCTTGTTTGCGATGGGACGCACCGCCGATAAACGCTGGCAAGACATTATCACGATGGAGCTAGATAGCCACGAACCCGCCATGCGCTATGAGGCCGCCCGTGCCGCCGGAGAAATCAATATTCTGGAAGCTGTGCCTAAGTTAGCAGAGATGACCCTTGAGGATGACCGCGAATTGATGGAAATAGCCATCTGGTCACTTGGGGAAATCGGCGGGCGAGCCGCTTTACGTGTCTTAGAGTCTCTTGTGGAACATGCCGAAGAACAAAACGATTATGACCTTGTCGAAGCCATCGAAGATGCGATGGGTAGTGCCACCCTCGCCAGCGAACTGGATGACCTCGACTTCTAGCCGTGATAACAAAAAAACCCTTCAACCTACGGGTTGAAGGGGACTTTAGTTATGGGATTTTCTCGAAATGCGCTTTTATACAGCCTTGAACATCGTCTGGAGCTTCATCGCTAGCCCCATGTCACCACTAATTTTAATTTTCCCACTCATAAAAGCCTGCATCGCGTTAGTTTTACCAGTGGCGACGCTGTAATAATCTTCGGCGGTAGATTTTAAGGTCATCTTTGGGTTTTCTGCCGCGCCATCATGCGCCTCGATTGTCCCGTTCTGGATAACCATAAAGAACTGACCATCATCGCCCAAATCAAACTGAATGGTTGCGTCAACGTCGCTGGCCTTATCAGCCTGAAAACCGGAAACCATCGCATCTTTAATGTCAGTAACACTCGGCATTTTTTACTCCTAGTCTATAATTAAAGCTAAATGCTGTCTGGCGATTGCCAAAACTTTTATTCTCATCAAGTATAGCGGCAAATGCCATAACCACAAAGATTAATTTATCGACTGTTTGATTAATAGCAGAATAGGAAGAACGCCTTGAATACCGTCAGACGATTATTGTTAGCACTCTTGTTTGTTCTTGTCGCCACCGCTTTAGCGGATGCGGGTGATGATCAGGCTTACGAACTGCCCGGCGTCATCGCTTATGTCGGTGCGGATTACAATGTATACACTTTCAACCTGCACGCAGGTTTAACCACCGCCCACACAACCGACGCCCGTCCAGACCGCCGCTACATCTGGCCGACATGGTCATACAACGAAGATTTAGCCTATTTCTGTTGTGATGTTAACACCAGCGGCCAGCCCTTCACGCAGGTGTATATCTCACCAGATGGTGTCTCAGCAGGAAGTTTAGCCCACGTAGCGCAGGATGCCCTCTTTAACTATGCTTCGTGGTCGCCCCGCAACTGCACCACCGACTCCGACTGCCGCGACTTAGCCGTGCTGTTTTCTGTATTGGGCGAAAGCCAACTCAGTGTTGACCTTATCCGCCGCACGGCACAACCCCGCGTCGATGTTCGCCGCATCGGGCAGGGCGCACCCTTTTACTATAGTTGGAGTCCCACCGGCGCACAGATTTTAACCCATCGCAATGTGAATAACTTGGATGTTTTTGATGTAGAAAGCGGCGAGTTTACCGATTTGCAATATCGTGCCGGGTTGTTCCCTGCGCCGCAATGGTCGCCTGTGGATGACCGCCTGCTTGTCGGCGTCCGTACCCCCCAGCAGACCACAGATTTAGCCATCATCGCCAACGATAATTTACAGGTTTTACGGCAAGGTCTCACCGGAGAAGTCGCTTTTAACTGGTCGCCCAATGGTGATTACATCGCTTACCGCACCGTCACGCAGGAGACTGTCAGCGCCATCACCGTGATTGACGCCCTCACAGGCGACACTGTAGCCGATACCCAGCTAGACGGCGCATTCGCTTTTTTCTGGTCACCGGATAGCCGCCGCATCGCCTATATCACCATTGCTACCCCGCCCGGCACGTTTAACGTGTCTAATACGTCCCCCAACCTTGCCCGCAGTCTTGGTCAGGAAGACGGCCTGCGCTGGGCAGTCCTCGATGTTACATCCAACAATGTGCATACTTTCGGCAGTTTCATCCCGACGCAAGAGATGGTCTACTTGCTCATATATTTCACCCAATTTGCCCAGAGCCATAGCATCTGGTCGCCGGATAGTTCACACATTGTCTTCAGCGAAATTCAATCGCAGGGTAGACGTTTAGTAAGCATCCTTGACACGACTCGCGCTGATGCTGTACCGTTTTCAATTGCTGATGGAATTATTGCTATCTGGAGCTATCGTTGAGGATAAAGCCGCACGCGGCTTGTGTTGCCCTAACTTTAATCACCCTTCTGCTTGGTGCGTGTTCGCTTAGTTCAACGCGCACCGAGCCGGTGCTTGTTTTTGTGACCGCCACACCCATGCAATTATCCGATTTATCCGCACCAGTCAGTCCATCGGTCAGCCCGCCAACCATCGCGCCAGCGTTACCAACCACAACACCCCTGCCGCCACCGCCGATGATTGCTGTCTTGCCATCGCCCAATCCGCCACGCTTTGAGCTTCAGGCCAACCGCGTTAGCGCCCATACCGTCCAGTCTGGGGATACCCTGTTCGGTATCGCGTCCGCTTATGGCACATCACTGGATGCCCTCATCGCCGTAAATGAATTCCTCAACCCGGATTTGCTCTCGGTGGGGCAGGTCGTCTTTTTGCCTGAACCACCCACGCAGACTACGCCCGATTTTAAAATCCTGCCGGATGTCCGCTTTGTGCGCGGGCCTGGCAGTTCCAGCTTTGATGTAACTGCCTTCGTGAATCAACAACCCGGTTACTTGCGCTTTGCGACTGGCGAAGTAGAAACTCGTCAAGCGGATGGTAGCGCACGCCGCCAGACCTTGACAGGCGCGCAGATTGTCGAGCGTGTCAGCCTGGAATACAGCATCGACGCCCGCCTTTTGTTAGCCGTTCTGGAATATACCGCCGGATGGTTGACCAATCCCCAACCCACCACAGCCCGGCAGGAGCGCCCCTTTGGTGTGGAGCGCGAAGGCTTCTATCGTCAACTCACTTGGGCGGCCAACCAACTGAACACCGCCTACTACGGCTGGCGCTATCGTGGCTGGACGACGCTCGAACTTACCCCCACCGACCGCTTTCTATATGCGGAAGGTCTCAACGCGGGCACGGTCGCCTTACAATATTTCTTGGCCTCTCAAGTCCCGGCGGGACAGTGGATTCGCGCTGTCAGTCTCGACGGGTTCTTCCGCCTTTACGCCGCCTACTTTGGTGATCCATTTTCTGCCAATCCCGCCGACCCCATCGCCCCATCGGATTTAACCCAACCCTCCATGGCTCTACCTTTCGCCCGTGATGAAGTCTGGTTCTTTACGGGTGGCGCGCATGGGGGATGGGGCAGTGGTTCCGCGTGGTCTGCGCTGGATTTTGCTCCGCCGGATAATCCGCCCGATGGCGTATTCTGTTATACGTCGCAATATTGGGTGCGGGCTGTTGCGCCCGGTGTCATCGCCCGCAGTGATGGCGGCGCTGTCGTGCTGGATTTAGACTTCGACGGTGACGAATCAACCGGATGGACGGTGCTATACTTGCACATTGCCGCCACAGACCGCGTTCCTGTCGGGACGACGGTTCAGGTCGGCGATCCCATAGGGCGTGCTTCTTGTGAGGGCGGTTTTTCCACTGCCACGCATCTGCACATCGCCCGCCGCTATAATGGGGAATGGATTCCAGCAGATTGTTTCGTCTGCTCACCGTTCGAGTCACGTCCGCCCTTTGATTTAGGCGGTTGGCGTGTCGTCGGCATCCGCAATCAGGAATATCAAGGCCATTTAGAGCGCGGTGGTGAGCGTCGCACCGCCCAGCAAGGCCGCCTGACTGCCGTTAATCGTGTATCTTGGTAGAGGTGTAAAAATTGATGCGTTACCGTGAGACTTTCGCGTTTTTAATCTTCTTACTGCTATCTGGCATGGTGTTAGGCTTCGCTGTTCGCCCTTCGGACGCGCAAGCGCCGACTGCAACGCCGCTTCCCTTGCAATTCCCTACACAAATCCCCCTGCAAGCCACCATAGAGGCACAGGCAACAGATATTCCCACCTTCACGCCTACGCCACCCGGCCCGGCTGTTCTGCGTTTGCGTGAAGGCTCCGGCGATGTCAACATCCGTGCAGAGCCGGATCCCGGCGCGGAATTGCTCGGCCAGGTTCGCACGGGTGATGAATATGTCGTCACTGGGCGCTATTTTTTGTGGTATCAAATCTTCTATGAGCAAGCCCGTAACGGCATCGGCTATGTTTTTGGGGAATTAGTCGAAGTTGAAGGCGAATTAGCGGAAATAACCGATTTAACCGTTGCCACGCCCACACCGCCCGTTGAGCCTGCTATTCTTGCGGTCACAGAAACAGCAGATTTTATCCTCAGCCAGCCAGACGGCGAACTGACGCTAACGGCTTCCGTCCGCGAAATTCAAGCGCCAGGTGTCAATCCACTGGATTTAGACTTAAGCGATAATCAGACACAGGTAGTTTTGCCCACGTTTACCTATCCGCCGGATGTCGTTGCTCAGGCGCCCACATTAGCGGAAGTCACCGCCCCCCAAAACGAACCGGAGCAATCCTTCATCTCACTTGACGTGTCCGATGGGATTGCTCCGGTAGTGCCGATGTTGGTGTTAATGGGTCTCGGCGTATTAGCATTTTTGGTCGGGATGCTTCAGCGCGGTTAAGCGCCTGTTAGCTTAGTAGCTGGCGCATGTCCCGCAACTTCCGGCGGCCTCTTGTGCGCCGGCGGCTTCCTCTTCCTTTGATTTAAAGGATTTGCCACAACCACAGCCGCCCCCGCTATTCGGGTTATCAATGCGGAAGCCGCCACCCATCAGGCTATCAACAAAGTCGATGGTCGCGCCGTACAGATAGCCCAGGCTCGTCGGGTCTACCACCAGTTGCACACCTTCAGTTTTTACAACCGTGTCGTTAGTGTCCGGTTGCGCTTCAAAGGACATACCATATTGCAGGCCACTGCACCCGCCACCCGCGACAAATACCCGCAGGTAATAGCCCGGGATCTCACGTTGTTCCAGCAATGATTGGATTGTCTGCGCCGCCGAAGGGGTGACGTACAGTTCTTTTGTCTCAATTTGAATTGGCTCGTTTACCGCCATCTCACAAAATCTCCACTAATGACCGATGTAAATTGATTTATTCATAGTCTAACACACACCCTATAGGCCGTCAATTAACTAGACGCCTATTAGCATAATTCCATGACCGATGTCACATCTTCGTCTTATCTTGTGTCTGTTTCTGCCGGGATGAGGTACGCGCAACTGCTTTCACCATCCGCAATCCGGTTCAGCAAACGTGGCACAACCCCCACCAATGCAGAGACCAACCGCATATCCATTTGGCACAGATTTTGTGTCTCCTGTGCGATGCTATGGTACGGGCAGTTGGTTGTCCTCAAAATGAATCCCTCGTCGCAGGCTTCCCACGCGGCGTTGTACCCATGTTCGTTTAAATACACCACTGCCGCCTTCACGCGCTCACCCAATGGCGCATCGCGGATGTCTGCCTGCTCCGCCATTTCCGTAGCCACGCCCTCGATAATCACATTAATCTTGCTTTCCGGTAAGTGTGCTTCAATCTGTTTCAGCAGGATTTGTGCTAGGGCTTTATAATTATTCGGGAATAATTCCTGTGCTTGTTCCGTGAGTGCATACAGATGTTGCGGCCTGCCTGGTGCGTTACGGTGGCGCAGTTCTGGCTCTGTGATTAACCCCGCCTTTTGTAAATGGCTCAGGTGATGGCGCACAGTCACCGCCGTAATCTCTCCGCGTTTTTGCCGCAGGGCTTGTACGATGTCCTCTACAGTCGATTGTTGCTTCTCACGCAATATTTCTAATATTTGCTGGCGGGTCTCTTGCATGATATTCCTTGAATATGCGTGACGAAAACTATTAGAAAAGTCTAACACTTTAGAATCCGCATTGTCAATCGCGCACCCCCGCCAAAATACAGCCTAGCCTTTCGTCCGGCATCGTTGTAAAGTGCCTGCCAAACGGATTTAATCACGCATCATATATAAAATCTGTTGAGGCATATAATGTTATTTATTCATTCATACTCATCCATACTAAGGAAGTAATCTTGCGTAATACAGTAGCCTTTCAAGGGATTCACGGCGCTTATTCAGAGCAAGCCATCCGCCAACACTTTGGCGAGACGGTTGATTCAGTGCCCTGTGCCAGCTTTAGCGAATTGTTCGATTTACTCTACGCTGGCACAGTCGATTATGCCATTCTCCCCGTAGAAAATGCGCTCGCTGGGGCGGTGAGTCAGGCTTACGAACTGCTGATGGATTACGACTTCCGCATCCAGGCAGAAGTTATTCTGCATGTTCGCCATCAGTTGCTCGTCCTGCCCGGCACAAAGATGAGCGACCTTCAGCAAGTGCGCTCTCATCCGCAAGCCTTAGCCCAATGCGAGAAGTTCCTCAAACGTAATATGCTGGAACCCATCCCCGCATGGGATACCGCCGGTTCCGCCCGTGACCTTGCTAACCATCCTCAGCCCGCGACAGCCGCTATTGCCAGCGCGCTAGCTGGGGCGCTCTACAAACTCGATACGCTCGAACCCAATATTGAAGATGTAACTTTCAACTTCACCCGCTTCTTTGTGCTGGGCAATGATGACCCCCCACGCGGAGAATACAATAAGACATCACTCGTTTTTGCAACCCGCAACCGTCCCGCCGCGTTATATGAATGTCTGGGCGAATTCGCGCAGGGAGGCTTCAATCTCACCAAAATCGAGAGCCGTCCGCGCCGTAACCGCCCTTGGGAACCCGTCTTCTATGTGGATTTTGAAGGCCACTGGCAGGACACAGCCTGCCAGGAGATGCTGGCGCGTCTGCTACAACGGGCGTCATTCGTCAAGATGTTCGGCAGTTACCCTGCCGTTGTCACCAAGTCAGTCGGCATATAAGAAAGCGAGAACGATGGAAAAACTTAATGTTGCCGTGTTAGGGGCGACTGGCGCAGTTGGCCAGCGTTTCATCCAATTGCTGAATGCTCACCCCTGGTTTCGTGTGGCGGAACTTATCGGCTCCGAGCGTAGCGCGGGCAAAACTTACGCCCAAGCCGCCCATTGGGTGCTGGATGGCGCACCACCGCCACAAATAGCCAGCATGGTTGTCAAAGGCTTAAATGATCCCATCGATTCTTTGTTGGTCTTTTCCGCTTTGCCCAAAGAACCCGCGGTGCAACGTGAACCAGAACTCGCCGCTTCCGGCCATGTCGTCTGTACCAATGCCTCCGCCTACCGCATGACGCCGGATGTGCCTCTGCTCTTGCCGGAAGTCAACGCGCCGCATCTGGCCCTCGTAGACCATCAACGCCAGCAACGCGGCTGGACGACTGGCGCACTTGTCGCCAATGCCAACTGTACCACCATGCCCGTTGTCATGTCGCTCAAGCCTTTATTGTCCTTTGGCGTTAAAAAAGTTCATATGGTCAGCGAACAAGCCATCAGTGGGGCAGGCTATCCCGGTGTTGCTTCGCTGGATATTACCGACAATGTTGTGCCTTATGTCAGTGGCGACGAAAACAAAATGGAGAGCGAACCACGTAAGATTCTCGGTCAATTCAACGGCCACGCCATCACGGATTTTGATGTTGTGCTTGGCGCAACCTGTACCCGTGTCCCTGTCATTGATGGTCACTTGGTCAACATCTCCATAGAACTAGCGGAATCGCCATCGTTACAAGTCATTATCGACGCATGGCAGGCTTTTAAAGGCGATGCCCCCGTGCCCTCCTTGCCGAGTGCGCCTCAGCATCCGTTGGTCTATCTGTCACAGATTGACCGCCCTCAGCCCCGCCGCGACCGCATGACGGGGAACGGGATGTCCACCACCATAGGCCGCCTGCGCGAATGTCCCATTCTCGGCTATAAATTTGCCGCGCTCTCCCACAATACCATTCGTGGTGCGGCGGGCTGTAGCATCCTCAATGCGGAGCTAATGGCCGCGCAGGGGTATCTCGATGGTTTTTCGCCTGTAGGTTGAGTATCGCGCATCTATTAGCGCATCTTTTCACAACCTGAAGTGTTGTTTGTAACGTATACAATAATCTATCTGTAGGGAGTAGCAACATGAGAGTTTTTATCGCGGGTATTGACGGTTATCTCGGCTGGACGTTAGCCCAGTACCTCACGGCGCGTGGTCACGAAGTCGCCGGTGCGGATGCGATGCTTCGTCGTGATTGGGTGGCGGAGATGAACAGCCAGAGCGCCATGCCCATTTTCAGCCGTGAAGAACGTCAGGCCGCCTTTAAAGAACAATACGGCAAAGAGCTTGATTTCCGTGTTGGTGACTTTTTAGATTATGAATTCGTCGCGGATTTCTTCAACGACTTTAAGCCGGAGGCCGTTATCCATCTCGGCCAGATGCCCTCCGCACCCTATTCTATCATTGACCGTGAACACATCGTTTTCACACAGCACAATAACGTCATCGGCAACTTAAATCTGCTGTGGGCGATGAAAGACATTGTCCCGGACGCACACCTGCTCAAGCTCGGCACGATGGGCGAATACGGCACGCCCAATATGGACATCCCCGAAGGCTTCTTTGAAGTAGAGTATCGCGGACGCAAAGACCGCTTGCCGTTCCCGCGTCAGGCCGCCAGTTTCTACCACTGGAGCAAAGTCCACGACAGCAACAACACCATGTATGCCTGCAAAATCTGGGGCTTACGCGCCACCGATGTAATGCAAGGCGTTGTCTTTGGCACACGCATTGATGCAATGGGCGAAAACCCCGACCCGCGCCTGCGTACCCGTCTGGACTTTGACCAGTCCTTCGGCACGGCCATTAACCGCTTCGTCTGCCAGACCAT